>JAJPIN010000122.1 GCA_021324715.1 Nitrososphaeria archaeon | reverse complement strand
TCAGACAGTATTGTTTCTAATTAACAGTAAATTTTCAAATCAATATTCTATTGTATGTAAATAACCTACATTCTCCAATTTTATTAATCCAAAACTATCTTGATTTAAGTCGCTTTACGAGTTCTATCCTCGCATTTATAAGATTAATTTGTTCTCCAAGAAGTTTCTTGTATCCTTTCAAGAGCTTTTTCTGATCATCGTAATTCCTCTTTGAAATTTCTATCATAGTTTCTTCAAAACCTTTGGTAATATTTTCTACATGACTTCCGAGAGCTTGGATATCTCGTGCGTCTCTCTTAGCTCCTACTGTAAAAGTTTCTTCCGCCTTGTCTTTGATTTCATGAGCTTTCTTGCTGATGGAAAGTATGACATCCTTGAACGAATTGGTAGCATCCTTTACACCACTGACAATCAAGTCATAATCTTCAATCTTGACACCCGAATTTGATTTTCTAGCTGTTTTTTCTTTTTTTATATATTCAGTATTGTCATCAGTTTTGGGAATATCAGCTACGGATTCTTTATTTTGCGTGCTAGAATCTTTATCTGTATTCGATTCTGTTAAACCATCTTCATTACTTTCATTTGTTGTCCCCTTCTTCATAGATTACTAGTATATGTGTAAACCTGATATTAAATGTGAGTTTGAGACGTATCGAATGTGATTATGTGTATTTGAGCACAAATATTTTTCCGAAATTGTAGACTAGATCCAATACAATTTTAATATTTTCTAAATCAGATAACGTCTTTTAGATTTAAATTATCCTTTAGACTAACGGTTTTTTATGTCTGAAGTACAACAGAATACACAGAATACACAACCACAAAGAGATGGACCACGCGATTCTATATACATAGGTAAGAAACCTCTGATGGCATATGTGACATCTACACTTATTCAACTAGCAAATCAACCATCAGTGACCATTAAAGCAAGAGGTTTAAGTATCGGAAGAGCAGTCGATGTTTCCCAAATAATTCTAAAGAGAATGGAAAATGCAGGATATGCAATAGGTGATGTCAGGATTGGATCAGAAACATTGCAAGCAGAAGATGGCAGAACAAGAAATGTCTCTACAATAGAAATTGAAGTAAAGAAAGCATAGGGAGCTTTCTCCTTACTTTTTGTTCTCATTTCTCAACTATTTGATAATTGGAAAAAATTGCAGCACTTTATCTTGCCCATTTAAATCCAGTAACAAAGGCTCATGAAAAAATAATTTCTCAACTAGCTGAATGTTATCATGTCTATGTTTTCCCAGTAGTTTTTTTGAAACAAGGTATAGAAATAAACACAAGAACTTTTCCATTTCCTTATGAATTAAGAAAGAAGATGCTACTTAGCATGTTTAATGGTCATGATAGCATAGATATTTTGCCCGATTACAATTTTGTCTCTCCATTTATCAAATATCTTCCTCCAATACTATCACCATATTCATGGTCATTGCGAGATGGAATTCTGCACGATGTTCGCGAGGATCGATTTATATCCTATACAGGTGACACGGCTGAAAGAATAGCCTTGCGGCTCTATAATCTTCATCCAATCAAGGCGACAAGACTAGAAATATCTTCATCAAACGTAAAGGAATTGTTATACAGAGAAGCTCTTAAGAACCTAGGTAAGTCCGAAGTAAACACAAATTTAAAAAGCAGTTTGGATAGCTCGGACCATAATAATTACAGTAATCATTACAAAGACCAAGACAATGAAAAATCTTCTAGAGAATCGTGGCAAAAAATGGTCCCAGAGTCAGTAGTTCATATAATTAGGGAGAATTGGGACATAGTTGAAAAATTTGCCCAATCGATAGACAAAACTATCAAAATATTTGGTATGAAGTTGCCTATAGAGGGTATGCTGAAGTAAAAGTCCTCATTCACAGGATTTGAATACTTTTATTATCCAACTATTGACTTGCCATTATGAAGGATAAGGCTGTAGACTTAGTCTGGTTCGATGGACAGTATCTGAAATGGGAGGAAGCCAAAGTTCCCATTTTTGTACATGCCCTACATTACGGTACAGCCGTCTTCGAAGGAATACGTGCATATTCATCTGACGATAATTTGTATATATTCAGACTTAAAGATCATATGCAGAGACTACATAAATCAGCCAATGTTTACTCCTTTACAACAAAATTTTCGGTTGATGAGCTTTGTAATGCCACGGTAGAATTAATTCGAAAAAACGCTATAAGGGAATCGTGTTACATTAGGCCCTTAACCTTTGTTGGTCTACATGGAATTGATCTGAATGTCACAAAGAATTCTCCCACACATACAACCATCATAATATTTCCCTTTGCAAAATATTTTAGTGGCGATGGCATCTCTGTATGTATTTCTTCCTGGAGGAGAATTGATGACGACTCTATGCCGCCAATGGCAAAGGCCTCTGGAAATTATCTTAATTCAGTACTAGCAACTCAAGAATGCAGGAGAAATGGATATGATGAGTCTATACTACTTGATAGGAGTGGATGTGTTAGTGAAGCATCTGGCGAAAATCTTTTTATCGTTAGAGACGGAAAACTTCACACACCGCAATTATCAGATTCTATATTAGATGGGATCACAAGAAATACTGCCATAATAATTGCAAAGGAGCTGGGATATGAAGTTATAGAGCGCCCAATCTCTAGAACAGAATTGTATCTAGCTGAAGAGATATTTCTAACTGGAACTGCTGCTGAAATAATTGCAATTACAAGGATTGATGGAAATGTAGTTGGAGATGGAAAGGAGGGTATGCTGACAAAAAGTATTAGAGAAAATTATGAGAGGGTCGTGGTTGGAAAATCAGAAAAATTTATGGGGTGGCTGACACCCGCTTGGTGAGAAATAAGAACTTAGGACTAAAAATTGGTGTGATCGGAGTAGGCGGTTGGGGTAAGAACCATGTTAGAGTTCTCCATAATATGGGAGTCCTTGAAGCTGTTTGTGATGTGTCAATTGACCGTGCAAAAGAAATAGCAAAAAAATATGATACTAAATTTTATTCATCGATAAAAGATCTCTTCTCCAATACTACAGGTTTAGACGCTTGCTTAGTATGCACACCAACTAAAACTCACTTGCCAGTAGTTACGGAGGCAATCAAAAATGGTTGTCATATATTTGTCGAAAAACCTCTTTCATTTTCATCTAAAGAATGTGAAGAGATGATTGAATTGTCGAATAAGGCCAAGGTAATTTTAACATGCGGATATGTTGAAAGATTCAATCCTGCCGTTCAGGATCTAAAGAGCATAATTGAGAAACAAGAGTACGGTGATCTTTTGATGATGGAGTTTCACAGGGAAAACAGGATGCCGCTACACATTAAGGATGTGGGTGTGATATATGATACATCCGTTCATGACATCGATACTGCAATGTATCTATTTGGAAAGCTTCCAAAAATGGTCTTTGCTAGAGCTGGTAAAAAATTCCATTTGTTTGAGGACTTTGCTACAATAATGTTAGGGTTTGAGGACCAAAGGATTGCGATAATTGCATCAAATTGGGTGACACCAAAGAAAGTTAGAACATTTTCTGCTGTTTGTACGGAAGGTACTGTAACTGGCGATTTTATTACCCAAGAGATAAGAATTGATCATGGTGACGCAACCATTATTCCGAGGAGACAACAGTTTCAAGAGCCACTTGTATTAGAATTACAAAGTTTTATTGAGGTAGTAGGAGGTAGGAGGAAACAACCAGTCGTCACTTCCCAAGAAGCTACAAATGTTACAAAAGTTGCTGAGGCTGCCCTTCTTTCAAGTGAAACAGGTTCACCAATTTACCTGGAATTGAAATGAAATAATAATAAGATGTTTCAGCCAAGAACCAATAATGAGACGATCAATGCTTGACATCCTAGCATGTCCTATAGATAAATACTATCCATTAGAATTGTTTGAAATTGATACTACTAATGATTCAACTATTAATGACACAGTGATAAGTGAAGGAATACTTTTTTGCTCACAGTGTTCAAGATTCTATCCTATTATTGAGGAAATTCCCGTTATGCTGCCAGATGACCTTCGTGACAAAGATAAAGATATCGAATTTTTACAAAAATGGCGAGAAAAAATTCCAAGCAAAATCACAGAAAATGGGAAACCATGGCATTTGTAACGGATTATGAGAAATTAAGCCGGAATTATAAGTTGAATGTAGATATAGTATAACACTAATTATACAAGACTAAATATGGAAGGGCAGAGTAGTAACTTGATAAACTTTATTTCAGAAACTGCAAGAGTAGGAAAAAATGTAAAGATCTGGCATTTTAGCTACATTGGTAACAATACGTCGATAGGTGATAACGTATCTATTGGTTCACTTGTACACATAGACTATAATGTAAAAATAGGAGATAATACAAGAATTGAAGGCTCTGTTTATATCCCTCCTTTAACTACAATTGGAAAAAATGTATTCATCGGTCCATGTGCTACTTTTACAAACGATCCATACCCAATGAGTCCAAAAATGATAGGAGTCGTCGTGGAAGATGGGGCAATAATTGGAGGAAGAGCCGTATTCAAGGCTGGAATAACTGTTGGAAAAAACAGTGTGGTAGCAATGGGAGCAGTTGTAACAAAAGATGTACCTCCAAATGTTGTTGTAATGGGTCATCCGGCAACAATTAGATACTCAAGAGAGGAGTATGATGTTAAGAAGAAAAATTGGATGCTTAAAACGTAATCATACCCAAAATATTCAAATCAAACTGATTTTTATTCAATATTCATAACTTCCGTCCAACAATCATTGCAAAAATCCTTATCATTTACTATTTTTCGTTGGAGATTCACATTATTTTCATCATATATTTTAAGACACATTATACAAATGGACATAATATAATATAGGCATTTTTAACATATTAACATTACGTAAAAAATTTATGATATTTGTTTGATTTTCCACATAGTTCTCTGTTATCAGAATTTTACGATTATTAGATTTATTGATTTATATTTATAAAAAATTAGTAATGAACACCAGTTGGTGCCTAATCTGCCACAATGGGGAATTGATCCGGTTCCTCCCAAACACAGAATCCTAGGAGGTTTTGACTATTTCATTTTGTGGTCGAGTCTAGGAGTTGGTTTGTTAGTTTTTTCTGCAGGATCGTTTCTATCTGAGGCCCCTTTCTATTACGCATTACTTGC
>JAJPIN010000137.1 GCA_021324715.1 Nitrososphaeria archaeon | reverse complement strand
AGACGGATTAAATGCGATTACAGCGTTATTTCTCAAATCAGAACTGACGGCTTTCCAATCTTGTGGATGATCTATTTTAAACCCCTTATCGGTATCCTCATACTGTATATATTTCGTTGAATTTTCTTTAATCACAGACGTAGTATTAGATTGATTGCGATCTTGCGACTCAACGGTTTCTAATTGAACGGGTGATAAAGTGGTTGCGATTGTGGAATTTGCTTGTGCGTAAACTATCCATCCTGAGTTATAGGAATTATCTGATTTAATTCCAAAGGGCGAACTGAATAAAATAATTAGCGAAACGCTTGTGATAATACTGGGTATTAAAGCGTGATGCAATTCGATGTTAAATTGTCCCAGACTTATATAAGTCTAGGTTTTGATTTTTTCAGTTGCTAATCTTGATAATTGCTTAAAGTGTTCAAAATTAATCGACATAAGTATAACTTGAATTAAGACAGCTCTGCTGCACATAGTTCCTGCAACACTATAGAATCGCGGTATAGATAGCATTTAATCAAATGCTTTCTATCCTTCTTATCTAACGCCCTCCTGAAGGTTCTCCATTTCCTAATTTCAATTTCCGATGCGATTCTGAATGAAGGTGTTGTCCGACCCATGAATATTATGGACAATTATTCAATTAAAATCTAGAGCATTGAGAGGAGAGGGGAGTGTAAATTCTCGATTGGATTTTATATATAGTTTGTAGTAACGAAATAAAGGTTTGAATGGGCAGATATAGACAAGATTATATCATTTTCGAAAAAAAGGGAAATCAAATAAATGATCCGCGATTTAAAAATCGATTTAAAATATATATAATCTTAGATTCTTTTGTCTATTAAAGAATTTTTCATATTATTTTAGTGAAAAACAATTACCCAGAATAATTCGAGGACTCTGAGTTTATGTAGTTCGAAATTATAATTAGGCACTTGTATCAGCAGCCTTTAATGCGCTCATAACCCCCTTATTTTGTTGAATTGTAAAATCACTATTACTATTTGTATAATCATTGTCCTTGAGTTTGCAATGCCAAGTATCCTGTTCGCCGATTCAATTAAGAACTATTGTTATGACCAAGTTGGCAATGGTCATTTCTGTTTTGATACTAAAAAAGAGTGTAAGCATGAGCAGAAACATGATGAAATAGCAGAGACTCCTTGTTACAACAAGAATCGACAATAGGATGCAACGGTGAAAAACCACTTGAATATTTTATTATTTATTATATTCCTATTACTGTTAATCTCCACAAACCAATATCTCGCATATGGACAAACAACAAACAGTAGTAGCCATTTTGATATACCGAGATCAAAATCGGTTCTTACAAAGAATGAAACATCATTGTCAAATCTTCATGGGAAATATACTGCTAATGAAATTAATGAAATAATCTCCCATCTATACGATGACCTAAGGTCTGATAGAATGATTGACCATAATCTTCATCATAATATTGCAATATTGTTGTTTATATGTGGTGATAAGAGAAATGAAATTGCTGTACCCGCTTGCGATATTTCTACCGAAATTCCAATCGATTGAAATGAGTTTAGTTTGACAACTTGATATATCCTAAATTGATCCGTTTTTTTAATATGCTGTGCTGACTATAAGATAAAGATGTGCATATTATACCACTGCTAATTCAGCAGATACCGATATTTGATCTGGTAGAGATTTTGTTATATGCTGTGGGTTCTGTATTCTCAGCATATTTAGTTGCTTTAACCACATCCGCTTATAAAAAAACTGGACTTTAGAAATTGAATTATGCTATCATTGCATTCTCTCTATTTTTCTACACTTGTATTCATTTGATAATCCGTCTACCGATACAATTATTCCTTTGACAGCACTTACTATTCTGGTATTTTTCTTTCTAGCAATCATCAAGAAAACTCAAATTCATCAGAAAGTATCATATGATGAATAAGTAGATCAAATGCAATGAATAAAAAGGACATAACTTGCTCTAATGTCGACTATCTCTTTATGATTATTACTAGCAACGGCAACAGAAAAAATATAGGAAATATCTTGGCCCAATAATACTATCAACGTCCAGAAAAGATACATTTCTTAATTTAATAATTAATTGATTAGACATCACCCAGCAAAACTGCAATTTGTTTAGATATCTGTATCAAATTACTTAATTAGTCTAATGCCTAAATTATAGAAGTGAAAAAAGTGAATCTTATAGCATCAAAAGCAGTCACTCTCTTAATGGTAACGACAATAAGTAGCTTAAGTTACTTATCATCAGTAAATAATGATAAAGAAAAGGTATTTTGTTACGATCATAGCGGCGATGACTATTATTGTTTTGAAAAGAACATGGATGTGAGATGCCGCTATTGCACGATGAAATAGCATAAAGTCCTTGTTATAAAGAAAATTGAACAATAATTATTTTAAATGTAGATAGATGGAGTTCCTGGTTTGTGGCAGCAAAGATCTCACGGCGTGAATTTCTTAAACTGATCTGTGTTACAGGTGGCGCAATAATGTTCACTTCCTTAAGGAAACTCGGAAAGGTTTTCGGAGCAAATGTAACTAGCACCAACGCAACTGACATTCCTGACGAAGGTAGTAAAGTTGGATTGGATGGGGTATCGTTTTTGTATCCAACCAAACCAGGAGGTTTTGTCTGGTACATGAATGCCAACAATCCATTTGATTCACATCTTGAAATAGGTGGGGGTTCAACATATGAAAAACTAGTTAAAAATAAAGATGGTTCATGGAGACCTAACTCCAATGGCAAAGTTAAATTCAATATATTGGTCACTCCCGGACAAAAAGATGCTATAGGCGGTTGTAACATGAATTTTGACGATTGTATTCGAAGAGGATATACAAGTCAACCAGCTATAACCAATGTTGAACTTACGGGTTTCTTTAACATGAGCAAGAAAGTTACTCGCGACGGTATCTATATGCGAGGTCCTTGGAATCATCACCCAGCACCCATTGGTCGAGTATGCTGCCAAGAGGCTTGTTACGATGTACAAATTAAGCCGAATAGAACATTCAAGTTTACAAAGGACCTACATGGCTCTATAACCCATCCACAGGGCATTCAAACTATAAATCCTAGGGTAAACTTTGGAGGACCAGGATGGTTTGGTTTAAAGTACATATTCTTCATTGAATCAGATTATCTTGTCAATCCAAAGATAAGACTGCAACTTTGGTTAAGCCCAAATGGTGACAGACAAACATGGATAAAGGTAGGTGAGGTTATCGATTTTAAAGGTCTAAAGTGGGGTGAATCTAAGGCATTATGCGGTGGTGAACCGTTTCAAGTATATGCATGGGGTGCTGCTGGCATGGTCATTAAATGGTACGGTGGTCATATTGATTTTAAATGGTGGTCTGTAAGAGAAATTGATCCTTCAATCAGACCCTTATAAGAATTAGAAACTAGTTAATTTCTTAATTTTATACTTGTACTAAAGATTTTTTATAATATGATGACGAAAATAATGCACTCGGTAAGAACAGAATCCCTCTTGGTGGGCTCATTCTGAGAGCCAATCCACATGAACCCACCAGTGTTTTAAAATTCTAACTCGTCACCATAGACTCTAAAGTTTTTATAATTTGGTCACTATAGTACATTTACGAAGGTTGATCCATACGTGGTGGGGCTAGTGATGCCAGACGATTTTAGTCCCACCATTTCTTAAGTATTGCTTAATTTAGATCACTCAAATTAATAATCACCCGTTAGGATTCGAGTATTAAGAACACCATTCTATGGTGAACTCATATGAACGGTGGAGGAACCTTCTTGTTCATCACTCGAGTCCCATTATCGTTTTAACTAATTTATAACTTGTTGGTATAGATGATTTTAGAGTATTAATTTCGGCTTGTGGACTTCGTACTCTAGTCTCAGCCTTTCCATCTTGCCCACCAGTTTTTAATATAAGAATTAGGAAATTTTTTATATTAATTTCACGGTATCATTTATTGCGAATACAATACTGATAGGAGGGCTTTTTCTATCGGTTTCTGGGATCTTGCAAACAATTTTTCGTTTGCATTTGTTCCCTCCTATCAGGTCTAAATTTTTTATTCGTTGTTGAATATTTTCAATCAGACTGGTGGATTCCTAGTCTTTAACCATTATTAGGGTTCACCAGTTCAGGTCTTTTACTTGAATTAGATCTTAAAGCCTTTTAATTGGATTCTAAAGAAAAGAATCTATTCTTTATATAATTGAAGAAAAAAGGTTGTAGGTAACAAAAAATTGTTACCTATTAGATGCTATGGTATTTGACCGTTGAATGCATTATTTCCAGTATTTGGTTGTATTATGATGTTGGTGCATTCAAATGCATTGTCGTTACCACTACCGCTGCCACCGTCACCGCCATCTCCGCTATCATCCTTGGCGTCACCGCCATTTGCATTACCTCCGCCATTCT
>JAJPIN010000242.1 GCA_021324715.1 Nitrososphaeria archaeon | reverse complement strand
GTGTAAGGTACTAAAAGGATTGTATTCCTTGCGGTTGAAAATTCATCTTTCTCTACTGGAAATACTATTATTATTGAAGTAGGAATTGTACGTACTTAGAAAGTGATTGTTTGTGTACCAGAGCGTAGATGGTATTAAAGAAACAGATCTACCTGTAGGTAGGAAAAGATCACTTAGAACAGGATATACAACTGGTACTTGCGCTGCAGCCGCAACTAAAGCTGCACTATCCGCTCTGGTAAGCGGTAATAAATTGCCTAAAGTAAATGTTTCACTTCCAAAGGATAAACACATTGTAATTGACATCGCCTGGATAAAATTTGTAGATGAAAGGTCTGTTACTGCTTCTGTTATTAAAGATGGAGGAGATGATCCTGATGTTACCAATGGGGCTGAAATCTGGTCTACGGTATCATTATTAGAATCATCTAATAAGATCATGATTGATGGGGGCATTGGTGTCGGAAGAGTAACTAAACCCGGCTTGGGACTGGAAATAGGTAAAGCTGCGATTAATCCCACCCCGCTAAAGATGATAAATCAGGCTATTGGGGAGATTTTAGAGAAACAACAAAAAAATAGATATGGATTATCCATATTAATAAGCGTCCCCAAAGGAGAAGAAATTGCAAAGAGAACAGATAATCCCAGATTGGGAATAATTGGTGGGATATCAATTTTAGGAACTACTGGTATCGTAATTCCATATTCTACTGCATCTTTTGCAGCTTCCATTCGTCAAAGTATCGATGTTTCTATAGCAATGGGCTCTGATTCTGTCATATTGACCACTGGGGGCAGAAGTGAAGATTTTGCACGTAGTATTTTTGGAAACTCAATTGCAGACCACGCTTATATTCAAATAGGAGACTTTATTGGATTTAGTATTAAACAATGTGCAATTAAGAAAATAAAGAAGGCATATGTAATAGGGTTCATTGGAAAATTAACAAAGATGGCAATGGGGGTAAAACAGACGCACGTAAAGGGATCTAATGTGGATATGAATTTTCTTGCAACGTTGGCAAACAGATGTGGAGCAAATAATGAACTTGTAAAAAAGATCAAGTTAGCAAATACTGCAAGGCATGTGGGAGAATTAATTGACCAAAGTGGATTGAGTATGTTTTATGATGTTCTATGTGAAGAGGTGTATAATCATTTAAGTAAAGATTCTCCATCTGATTTACAAATAAAAATCATTTTACTTGATTTTACTGGCAAGGTAATTGGAAATTTTCCCAACTAATAGAACGAATAACTGAAGTTTCCCTATATCCCCTCAAGGAGACCGTCTTTTTGAAGCTTTTCAGCATGAGCAGAAATATATCTCCAAACTATATCTGCCTTCTCAGGTTGAAAATCCCATGGTGCAATAAGAACTAGATCATGTTCTCTGATCCACATACGTCTTTTTATCTTTCCTCTAATTCTACATGTTCTGACTTTACCATCCGTGCATTTCACTATAATGTTATCTCCTCCAACTAATTTTATAACACGCCCAAGTAGCTCACCCTGTTGAGGCATTACTAGCTCCTTAAGATCAGATTCGCTCAGTACTTTTCTCTTTCCTAATTTGAAAACCTCAGCTAAAAGTCCTTCTAAGCAAGATAAAAACCTAGTGATTCTACATGTGTGAAAAAAATTAATGAAAATGTGGTACTTTATTATTTAGAGTAGTGATTACTCCAGAGCGTCATTAGTGTTAGCTCCTTAAATCATGACATTTTATGTGACATCATAAGACGGTCTTCGTATACACTTTTCGTTTTTGACATTAAGCAGCTATTTCAATTAATTCATTTTATTTGAGCGATTCAGATTATTAAATTCATTAAGTAATTTCAATATTGCAGTATAGTCTAATTCTGAGTAACCTCTATTTGCTGCTATTCGATAAAATTGTTCAGCCAATGATGAAAACGTAAGACTGGCTCCATTATTTTTTGCACACTGATTAAGCAATTGTATATCCTTGAGCATATTTTTCAAATAGAATTTTGGTGTAAAATTATCTTTTATCATCTTTGGGCCCTTTATTTCACTCAGACCTGTCTTAAAATAAGTTGAATTTAGAATTTCCAGAAAAATTGATGGATCTGTGTTTGATTTCTTTACAAATACTAATGCTTCCGACAATGAAATCGCAATTAAAGCGATGTTAAGATTTAGTCCAAGCTTTACGTAGTTGGCAACACCATCTTGATTACCTAGATAAAATATTTTTTTGCTGAAGTTGATTAGAATCTTTCTACATTTTTCAGATACTTTCCTATTACCAGATACAATACTTATCACATCTCCCTTCCTAGTTGCGTCTGGACCTCCCATTATTGGAGCCTGAATAATTTCATATCCTTTTTTTTTCACAAGTTCGGCACAATAGATTGAATCCTCTGGCAAAACTGTACTAGTGTCGATAACAGTCAGTTGTTTATTATGGCAGTTAACCAGTCCATTGTCACCAAATAAAATTTCTTTTACTGCATGACCATCTGTGACACTGATAATTACAAAATTACATTTTTTACCCATTATTGAGGGATGTACGATTCTGATTGCGCCCCTTTTTACCAGTGTATTTGATTTTTTTTTAGTTCTGTTATACAGATAAACCTTAAATCCTCTTTCTAACAATCTATGAGCAATTGCAGATCCCATTAATCCGTTTCCAATTATTCCAATGTTCACAAAATAATACTTTATTAGTAGAAATTTATAACTTTTCAATATTTAGAAGGATATAT
>JAJPIN010000079.1 GCA_021324715.1 Nitrososphaeria archaeon | reverse complement strand
TAATGCAGATAGATAGGAGACAAAGTTGAATCGTGAGATGCTCCTCCCACTTTTTTTTATTTTCGACCACACTCAGGAAGCAACTTGATTTTTACAGATCTCAATAGCCCCTTACAAAGTTGAGAGTACCGATATGGCGGAGACTGGATTCTAAAATAGCCATCTATTTTATATATCCAATTTAGGTCGTATTATTTCTTATACATGATCAATATGTTTGAATGATTTCATCTAAAGGTTGTGATAAATAAAATTTATTAATCTAGCCATCCATGTTACCAGAATGTCCGAAGGCAAGCCCTTGGAAGAAGTAGTAAGACGATTGGCAGACACGTTTAATGATCCTCAGACAAGGGAATTATCATATTTTGAATTTTATGATGATTCTTTAATAATTCATGGTTTTCCTCCGAATCTACCGACCAACAAGGAAGGGTTTAAGGAATTCATTTATTCACTTTGGCGTGCGTTCCCTGACATAAGAATTATCTTTGAAGACATCATTATTGAAGGAAATAAAGTTGCAGGCAGATACTACCTAACTGGCACACACAAAGGCGAATTTCTGGACATCCAGGCAACCGATAAACAATTCAAAGTCAATGGTATGACAATATTTTCTTTTCGTAATGAAAAAGTAACAGAACGTTGGAATATCGTAGATATTATCTCGTTGATGGGACAGTTAAGAGCCCAATCCTGAACTAATATATAACATGCAAGTAAATAGAACTATTATTGAATAGAGCGCATAGCTCCAGATATAATTGATACTTGTGAAATTCTGGAGTATATTTAATACCCCAAAATCTTCGTAAGGATCGTTTATTGATGGTTCTACAGTTTTGTACAGAATTAATTCCTAGTTAAGTATCGATATTAGTAGGGGTAGAATACAATTTGACAATTCGGGTATTCCCACCCGTATGTGGAAATTCAATGATCTCTTTAGAAGTAATTTGCCTAGCCCTTAGAGGAATAGGCCACATGGCTAGTTCTTCTACGAATAAACCACACAATTAAGATAATTACTACAATCGTAATAGGATAAGAGAGAGGAAAGGGAATGAACATGCTAACGAGCACCGATACAATTGTCATCAACGCAATCAATACTATTGTTTCCTTAAGCCAATTTTTGCCATCAAACACGAAGATCAGAAGATTTGTATTCATTTAAGGTTTATCGCGACTTTTGAGCAATCAATAGCAAGACATCAAACCTATCTTTAGTGATCCTGACTATGATTTCAAAGATTTTAGTCCTGATTCACTGAAATCTTACTCGTTATTTTTACAGCAAACTATCAAGGCCCATATTGATGAAATTTGGTTGCTTGTGATGCTTATCACTTTATGTTCAACAAATCATCAAATAGTTAGACTTGCTTGGAGAGGCTCATGTTTAGGCGACTGTCATTCGAGTCCTCCCCGAGCAGAAAAAAGGATAGTAATTCATGTCATTCAATGGAAGATAAAAGAGTATACTACATTAAAAATTGTGATCTATAGTGATCTTTTTAAAATCTAGATAAAGTCTTTAAACTTGTATCTCTTCTATTTCACTAAGGAAAAGATATACCACAATAATTTCAGCAACAGCGATGTTCTTGTTAGCAGTATTCTCTTTCACATCCATGACAGCATTCGCGCAGGGCGGAGCCAATTTGACAGCGGGAGCTAACATGTCAGTGGTACCGGTGCAGAAAACCGCTATACTACATGTAGTGCCAGAGCATGAAAGCGCACAACAGATAAGAGATGAGATAAGGTCAAATCACCCACTGCTTGCAGCCATAGCCGACAAGATACAAACAATGGACGAACGTGAAACTCTAAAGTATACTCTTGGTGTAGAAATTGTGTCTGATCTATTAAAAATGCATGCTGAAGACCTAATAAGAAATCAAACTGCGCGCTAAGAAATGATACATTGAACAATCCGTCGCTGATTGCAGAGAGGTTCCCTTAGACTAGAGGGAAATACGCAATAATGGACTTGAACCCTTTATTTTTTATTTTAGTTTTATTGATTAATTCTAAATCAAATCTGAAATTAGAAGGGTATTTATTAGCAACTTTTAATTCCATCTCCTGATGAGAAAGGGAACATTGTTTTTAATAATAGGAGGTTGCGCTGCCCTTGCAATAAGCGGAATTCTCTCAACGTTACTTTACTATCGAATACTCAGCTGGTAAGGAAAATTTCCAAAAAATTATCATCTTGTATTCGAAAAAGGTTAATTTACACATGTTAAATATTCCTTTGAAAGTGACGCACTTTAATTTAACAATTCTTCTTACCTTTCTCATGATAGGAACACCTTGACTAATATCTGCGTTAACAGTCTCACATTCGGTGGATGCTTGGCATGCCAGATTTGAAAGCAGAGAAGAATGTATGTAATTTTTCAAGACAGAATATCTAAATACTACAGGTGAAGCGGCCAGGATGTGTGACAAGATCATTCCACATACTAACGTTACCATAGCAATTAACAATGAGTCCACCATGGTACCGTAGAAAATGAATGAATATTAATGTATATTACTGTCATTAGGAACCGATTCAGGTAATCATGCCTTATAACCCATTTAGAATTGCGATCCTTATATTTATAACAGATAATTAATATAGCAACTTATGGGATTTATGGCAAGTCGGTTGAATGAACAAGAAACAACCAAGCCCCACCAGTTGCTGGGTTTTGACTTCATAAAAAGCGGCTCAATAAATTATGAGTTAAAATTTTGAAAATTTAATTTCAAGTCCCTTATCTGATTCTAAACTGTATTCATACTTTTCATCCAAATTTAAGGGAATCAATTCAACATTCTTAACTAATTTTTATAATTTTATTTGGGAGTCATTCAGAAAATTTGTAAATCAAATATGGAACTTAAGCGCGACTAGTGTATACCACTTGGACTAGTGTAGTATACGCTCCGATAATGATTATTTTAGTTGAGTCCATTATACATTTTTTAGTTAAATAAATCGATTGATGACTATTTAGTAATAGAATATTAATTCCTACTTGAATAATGCTTAGGTGTTCTTCATCAATACTGTCTGCATCCAACGTCTTAATTGAGTGATAATAATAGCCCAAAAGGACTAACAAAGCTGACCAAGTTGGATAAGAAACTCATTTAAGATTCTGAAAGAATGAAAAATTGTGTATGTGGTCACCATGTAAGCTGGCACTGGGTGGATACACATCGCAATGGAAGATGCGTCTATCACATTACAGAATTGGATGCTTGCAGTTGTGATAAATTTATAGAGGGTGAAGGATCGGAAAATGAAATGACGTTAAAAGAGGGAAATTAGCATATCACGTAATCTCAAATAAGTCATCAGTTTTTCGAACAACCTTCAATGTAATGTGACGTTATCGTAATAGGTTATTTTCTTTATCGAAGTGTCACTTAATTTCATCAACAAAGCTCCAGTTTGGTCGATATCAAAAATATGGCCTACAATCATCTGATTTCCGTCGTGAACTGTTGCTTTTTTTCCTAACATATCAGATTTTTCCTTCCATCTGTCTATAATCTCTGAAGTATTTCCACAACTGATAAAATTATCATAATAATATTCAATTCTTTCCAGGATTGATTTTACTAAAAATAATAAATCTACTTCATTACCATATTCCTCTTTGAGGGTAGTAGCTTTTAAGTCGTGTGAGGTTAGATAATCATTGATCAAAGAACTCGCAATATTTGCATTCAATCCTATTCCCATCACTATTTTTTTAGTTTCATTTTCAACGTGAACATCTATCAATATTCCACATACTTTTTTTTCATTTATTAACACGTCATTGGGCCACATTAGTTTACAGCAAATTTTTGTATTTTCAAATATTGCATCCGCTACTGCTAGTGCACCTATAAACTGCGTAAAAATGATGTTGTCT
>JAJPIN010000093.1 GCA_021324715.1 Nitrososphaeria archaeon | reverse complement strand
TCTCCCTTTGAATTGATCGAGTCAATAAATTGGTAACATTCATCCAACATACGTAAGAAAAGCGTCCTGTCTTCTTCACGCAAGGCATCTGCAAATCCTCTCCACGATTCAAGCTCTTGTGCTAATATGTCTTCATTTGGAAACAATATCATCTTTTATTATCTACCTTGATTAATTATTGCTATTTTTTTTCATTAATTCCATTAACTGTTTATAGTGATGCAGGATAATTGACATTATATGTTGTGTATGACAATTGCTCTTGCGGAATTAGAACATGCACTATTATATTGACGCGAAATTGAAAACATTTCATCAAATTTTTTTCTATCATCCTTATCTAGGCAGAAACGAAAGCTACGCCACTTTAATTCTTCTGTCATACAAGCTAATCTGAAAGATGGTATCGTTCTACCCATTTAAGAACTCATCTCCTTACGAATCAATACATCTTCATAAGATAAGGACAAATACTTCTTGACAGTAACATAATCAAGATCCTGTTTTTCCTGTATGAACACTTTAAATTTATCATTTGTCTTGTTCATATCAACCTTAATGTGTTTGTTAAACATGGAAAGAACCTTGTTTCTTACATCAAGTACGTCAGGTGATAGTTTGTTATTATCGAGTGAAATCGAAGTTATCAATAAAACTTTGTATTTGGAAGGTACTTCTTTAAGTAGGTCTGCGATTTCTCTTAACAGGGATTCTACACCTCTAATATTTATCTCCGGTTCTTGAGCGAACATCGCAAGTAATTCGGGAATTATTACCACATTGATCTTATGTTCATGAATGGTTTTGGGCAATTCATATTTTAAAAAATGTGTAAGCTGATAGACAGTAAATACTCTTGAAATCATTATTTGTTTCAAGGTCTTTTTGATATTCAGCCCATATTGTTTCATAAAATCTACAAACTGATATACGTCAGTACAATTACCCGCATCCAAAATAAACACATTTGAGTTTCTACCAAAGCCGCCATATTTCTTTGGCATTAATGAATGAACTCCTACTTTTGTCAATATTAGATTTATCATCTTTGAATCTCCTACAAGGCAGACGGCGTCTCCAAGAAGTAATTCGACGGTTTTATTACATATACCATTAATTGTAAATGAAAGCCGATTAAGATAATCATAAGCTGTTTTTAGCTTTAATGGCTCTTGTTGGATTGACATTATTCTGTTTGGCTTTTCTGCAATAAGGTTTGACATGGAGCTTAGTTCTAGCATATTGAGCTCTATTTAATGGAGAAGCTACTTTCAGAGAGGGGGGCACGATTACGGCATTGCAGCAAAACAACACAATTCGAATTTAACCTCAAATTCTTACGAATAAATTTATTCCACGCTGACCATAAATAAGCTCTTGAAGCTTTTCATCGGATGCTCGGGTTGGAGCTATACTTCTTGGCAGGGTCCATTCTACCCAGCGAATCTGGAAAATAAGCTATGGCTGCCATACTATTCTCAAGTTTTCAATTACGTAGAAATTGACTCCACTTTTTATAGAATTCCAAATCAATTTACGGTTAAAAATTGGGCCACCAGAACTCCAAAAGATTTTAGATTTACTGCCAAATTTCCCAAAGTAATAACACATGATAAAAAATTCACAAATGTAGAAAATGAACTGAATTTATTTTATGATGCAATAGAACCTTTAAAGGAAAAGCTACTTGCACTGTTAATACAATTCCCACCTTATGTAAAAATTACCGAAGGATTGGAAGCATTAAAACAATATGATTTCTACTTTGATGACAGATACAGGTATGCGGTCGAGGTAAGACATCCATCATGGTTTTCAGACTTAGCCTACAATTTCTTTTCAAACAATAATATATGCATGGTGTGGAATCAATTGGAGAAAATACAATCTCCTCCTATAGTAACAACCGATTTCGTGTATCTTAGATTGATTGGAGATAGAAGTATTAAAGAAGGAAACTTTGGAAAAATACAAAAGGATAGAGAACAGGAAATGACATATTGGTCTGATAAATTCAGAACAATTCAACAAGAGGACAAAGATGTCAAGATAGGTATTCTAGCTGCCAACAATCATTACGCGGGATTTGGCGCTGCAACCGCTAATATGTTTAGAGTGATGAGCAATCTTCCATCAGTAGAATGGGGGATAAATAGGGATATAGATTATAGTACAGAATTGGAAATCTCTGACAGAAAAAAAGGTTACCATAAGACTAAACAAAAGAGTTTATTAGACTATCCAAGCAGCTAGCGAATTATTTCTTTCTGCTAATCCATTGCAGGTACACTTTAAAAAATGGCTCACCAAGTTTGTCAGAAATATGAAAATCTCTAGTATCATAGCACCGGAGACATTTATTTGATTTGAAGATTGATAATATCATTCTAAGAATTTACCCTAGGATTTATTCGAAGCATCATATTTTTCATTATGGACAAGGACACTAAGCGGTATACGGTCCTTCCTCTTACCAAACAATTTTTTTAATGGATACCCTAATCCAATCACAGCTGAGATATTCATTTCTGGTGGGATTCCAAAATCCTTCCTGAATTTATCTTCCTTTATTCCTGTAAATATTCCTGAACCTACTGCGTAATTCCAAGCTGCCAACTGCATGCTCTGTATTACCCTTCCTGCGTCAATCAGGTGAAAATGATACTTTGGATTTGTAAGAATTATTATCGCAAAATTACAATTCGCAACCCAATTTCCACTAGTACTGTCGTTTGCAAGTCTTTTTAGATTCTCTTTATTTTCGACTAGGATAAAACGCCAATGTTGAGTGTTAAGACCAGTCCCTGTTAACCTGGCAGCCTCGAGGACCTTTAATTTTATATCTCCTGGAACTTCTATCTGGCTAAAATCTCTAATGTCAAGTTTGGTCGCTAGGCATTCAAATGCATCCATAATTACTTATTAATCTTAAGATATTAAAGATTTAAAATCCTATATTGACACCATCTTGAATTAATAAATTAAATCAGATTAATTTATTTCCAAAAAATGACTAATAATGAATACATCCAAACCTTGCTAATAACCATCCAGGACACTTTCAGTGCCATCTTTTGAAGTGTTGTTTGTGAGTAGTAAGATAGGCTCCCGTCTTAAAGTAATGATCATAGAATTCTAAATCTAGATGTTGAGCCTGTACATAGGTTAGTAGAAAAATACTTGGGACAGTTGCAGGAAACTTACCATAGGTATCGTAAACATACTGTGCCTGCAAAGCTACACATTCTTTGAATTCTTCAGTATAAGGATTTGCACTTGCTCTGACATTAGGACTATCATTCCATGCTCCAGGTGTATTTGGATTATACACCCGCCTTCACCAAATTTTCTCTCAGCCAGTGCTTCAGTTGCTTCCCTCATGTCATTAAAATGCGGAGGACAATATCCTTCAAAAATACCTTGCAAGCCGGTAGGATTTGGTATTGACCATCGTGTATCTTTATCATATCTAAATCCCAAACCTGGAACATTTGGATCACCACTGGCGCCTAATACAGTATGTCTGTCTATTCCATCAAACATCCATCCTCCAAGGCCCATCGCTTGAAGTATAAGTACACCTGCATAACAAGATGTTGAGAGCTCTGCAGTTAATTCAGTCAAAGAGTACTGTTCCATAAAAGTAAGTGGAATGGCCTTGTTCACATCAACCATGTTGTTGAACTTTTCTATACCAGGTATTGGTATCTTTTTTATGTCATCATATATTGGAAAACCATTTTGAGTATAGAAGCAAATGTTAGCCAGCATATGTTGAGCTAAATCGCCGACGGGCATGACTAGCATAGAGCCCACATGATTGGCTATCCATGTATTATGTCCTTCCATATAAGGCTCAGCATGCGGGATATGCAATCGCTTACCTGTAATTTCTTTATTCTTTTCTGATGTAACGACAGGAATTCTTCTAGATTGACTTTGCCATTGTGAATTTCCATTTGAGGATGAAACTCTCTTGTAGGAAAAAAGTACGTACCTGTATCGTCTGTGTAAAATAATTCAGATGTTATAAAGCCCGCACTTGAAGGAAAGGTACGTCCTACAGGACTACCACAGTAGTTCGAAAGTTTAGGTGCATATTTTGCATGACGCATAATAGCAAAGTGCCATCCTGTCACGCCACCCATAGTTGACAACACAATTAATTTTTCTATTTCACTCAATGGCATAGGTGGATGTTTTGATTTGAACGCAAGAACGCCCTCTGGAATTTCTGCACCCAAACAAAATCTTCTAGCACGTCTTCCTGCTATAGCTTCCATCAGTGGAAATTTCAGCATATCATTTAATGTCTTACCAAGTTTTTCAAAATCTAAAGATTTTTTTTCACGTATCACAATTAGAATTTAATTTAGACGATTTTTATAACTTCCTAACTCAATCTAAAAATTATGGAATCAATAATAATAGGAACAGGAACAAATGAGGTAAATAAAGTGGAACGAGATTAAATCCAGTAACATAACCAATTACCCGTAAAGAGAAGGTTCTCTCGATGCATGGGTGTTTGAGGACTAGATAATCATGGTATTATTTAATATTAGCACGATTATCTTTAAGCCAAACGAATGCGTGTCAGGATTATTCTTATATAAGACTTCCTTAGTAAAGAGTTATGTATAAATCTACTTAAATAATAGATCATTGAATATAACCAGTGTTTTGGCGTGAAGTAAAGCTTGTTGACCACAAACCAAATAAAGTTGCTATTGAAAACTTGTTTATAAATGAAAACGAGAACTCCGGAAATACTATCTGTGATTTTTGGTATTCAGGCAAACAAACAATACCGTTTCGTGACCCAAAATAAGAGTTGGGTAAATTGAGTACATTGATTCTAGTTATTTCTATTCTAGCTTGGATAGCTTCCACCCTTGTCAGTCCCCAACTTAATTATGTAGACGCACAGAATTTAATGAATAGTAACACGACTGGACTGAACATTACTAACTCTACAGGTGCCGGAATTAATAATAGTGATAATTCCACGACATCAAATACACAGACAAGCTCAGGTCAGGGAGAAGACGATAAGGGAAGCATTGCAAGTGAACATAAGTGCAAAGGATCCGCTCTCTGTCCAGATTGGTAACATCCACTAGCATCAAATTTTCAATCATTTTTTCTGGATTAAAATCAAACTGTTAATAATCGCCGCGCTTTGACTTCAAATTCTACTTCGGGAAAGTGTCGAGTCCGCGTGATTATACAGCAATATCCTATTGGTGGTAACTTAAATAAATAAATAAAAATTAATGATCTTCAATCACAATAGAAAATTGAATTTATTTGTGAAACATCTTTATTTTTAACTGGTGGGGAGGTGGTTGTAAGCTGAACAAGAAACAACCAAGTAACCCACCTGCTGGCTGCACTTGGAGGTGTACAACTAATTGTATATTGGCCAATAAAACGATTTACATAACGAAAAATATAGATACATATTGACTACTTAGAAAACATAGTTAATC
>JAJPIN010000151.1 GCA_021324715.1 Nitrososphaeria archaeon | reverse complement strand
TATATGACAAATGACTATGAATTATCATCATTTACAAAGGAACATCTAATATATACTCCAGCACAGCTTGCTATCAAGCCAAAGTATGATGGTGATGCAGAAATGCGGATTGGCTACAGAGGTGCAGATCATGGGTAGCGATTTAAAATTGTAATTACTAGGGCAAATCTTTTATGAAAAACTAATATTACATTAATTTAAATTCAAAGTAGGTGTTATGAAGTGAATTATTCTCATCCAGAAGTTTTGGTAGATACTAACTGGGTCGAAGATCATCTAAAAGATCCAAAGGTTCGAATCGCAGAAGTAGACTATGATCCAACAGCAAATTATGTTTTGGGGCACATTCCTGGATCAGTCCTTGTAGATTGGAAGGTGGACATAAACGATCCCGTTGCAAGAAATATTCTTAGCAAGGAAGCATCTGAAAAATTGTTACAAGGTATTGGAGTAAATGATGATACTACATTAATCCTCTATGGTGACTTTAATAACTGGTTTGCTGCTTTCGCATTTTGGGCATTAACGTATTACGGATGTAAAAATATGAAGTTGATGAATGGAGGCAGGAAAAAGTGGTTAGAAGAAGACAAGCCCCTGACAAAGGATGTTCCTACTTATCAGCGTGGAAATTTCAAGAGTTCTGGTCCTGATAATAGCATTCGCGTATTTCTAAGATATGTAAGTGATACTCTTGGCAGTAAAGCTCTAGTTGATGTTAGAAGTCCAAAAGAATTTTCTGGGGAAATATTGGCGCCTCCCGAATACCCTACTGAACATGCTCAAAGAGGTGGACATATTCCGGGTGCAGCAAATATTCCTTGGGCTCAAGCAGTTAATGATGATGGAACATTTAAATCGGCTGATGAGCTAACAAAGATTTATCACGCAAAGGGAATTACGCCTGACAAAGAAATTATTTCATATTGCAGAATTGGCGAGAGATCATCACATACGTGGTTTGTGCTAAAATATTTACTTGGATATCCTGACGTCAAAAACTATGACGGGTCATGGACTGAATGGGGAAATATGATTAATAACCCGATTGAAAAGCAGTAGTACAATCAAGTATTTGCATACAGCGCCTGACCTCAAAATAACCCCTGAGGTCAATTCTGTATTGCTTAATTTTATTTTTTTTTCTTTACTATAAAATGATACAGGTTTCCTTCTTTTCTGAATTCTAAAAGACCTTGTCCTGTTTGTTCAGACCACCTAATCATTTCAAGATCCGCCGAAGTGTCATCAGAAACAACATGCACTATATTTCCTATGTTAATTTTCCTGATTAATTCATCCAGTTTTGTAAGTGTCGCTGCACACTCTACTCCAATTTCGAACATCTCATAATCAGGAAACGCCGAAAAACATCTAACATGAAGTTTTTCTATTAATTTCTTGATTTCATGATGACATTCATCAATAGATTTTAGATTGACCTTCTTAAGACCCGATTCAATATTGGAATCTAACTCGTGTATTTTTATCTTTACAAACCATCCGTTAGTGTACGGAAAATCATTTACAATTTTAGGATAGCTGAATATCGTATTATTTGTCTCAATGATTTTACCTTTAATAGGACATCTAACTATACCGAAATATCGAAGGCTTTCTATTGAACCAATACTCTTATTTTTCTCCACAATCGTTCCAATTTCTTTTATCTTTATCTTGGTGAGTATTCCTGCCAATGAAAGAATGATGGGTGTCACACCTACTGTAATTATAGAACGATCCTTATCTTCGATCTTTATCCAAACGAAATTATCCAAATCATATAAGATTCCTTCCGGAAAATCACAATGGCAAATTTGCATATCACAAGTCTCTAACCTATTGTGGCTTTATTTTTCTATTGAATTATCAAACCTGATTGCCCATTTTCGATAATGCTCGAAAATTTTTAATGATCTTGACTATGATTACCTTAAACTGAAGCGCAATTAAAGTACATTTTAAGGTTTTTTATACCTTTAAATCCCTTCTAATACCAAACGTTTATATGCCCTTTTAATACCATCTAATGGTGAATAAATATGACAGAAAAGTCAAGAGAAACTGCAACAGAAAATGACGTTTTAGACACCTACAAGCAAAATGCCTTAAGAACAATTGATGAAATGTCAAAGTATCAACCACAATACGCACAATCAATTTCAAATCTGCAACAAGAATACCTACAAGCAACCAAAGATACGATAAACAGATCATTTGCAATCCAAAAATCATGGTATGCAAGTACAAAAAATCCTTTTGCACCAACAACAGTTCCATATGCAGAGCAGTATAGAAAACAATCAGAAGAAGTCGCCTCTCAAGCATTTCATGTGTTTGGTACTGCCAATCAGCTAGCAATAGAAAGTCTTAATGCTGCAAGAGAGAATATCAAGTTGTATGGCAAGACATGTGATACAATGAATGAGTATAATGCAAGCCTGGCCAATACATGGTCAAACTTCTACACATCTGCACAAAAGCAATACTCAAAGTAGATAGAACGCCGCCGAAAAAAATTTTTTTTATTTTTCTTTATATTAATTATTAGTGGCCTAATTCCCAAATTAAATGAGAACTTGAGCAAGCTTTTTCAATTTAACTTCTCTTCTACAAAAGTTAGTTCATTAAATAACTAGCTTACTTTTTACTAATGAATTAAAATTGTCATAGTCTAAGCTTAATT
>JAJPIN010000144.1 GCA_021324715.1 Nitrososphaeria archaeon | reverse complement strand
CTAAGAAATGATTTTCCAATTTTTAGGAGAAAAATTAATGGTAAAGATCTAGTATATCTTGATAACGCTTCTACAACGCAAAAACCATATTCCGTGATTGATTCAATTACTGATTTCTATTCAAACTATAACTCTAATATTCATAGGGCAGTATATCAGCTCGCTGAAGAGGCAACAAAATTGTATGAGCAGAGTCGGGAGAAAATTGCAAAGTTCATAAATGTGCGACCAGAAGAAATCATTTTTACAAGAAATACAACTGAGTCAATAAATCTAATTGCGTATTCTTGGGCTAGACCAGAACTTAAAAAGGGAGATATTATAGCCATAACTGAACTAGAACATCATAGCAATATCGTACCTTGGCAGATTCTATCTCAAGAAATTGGAACTCGACTGGAATATGTGGGAATAGATGAAAGTGGATTTTTAGAACTTGAGCATATGATTGAATTAATTGCATCAAAGAGAGTAAAATTGCTCTCCCTAAGCCATATGTCAAACGTTCTTGGAACCATCGTGCCAATTGAAAGGATTATCAAGGTTGCTCATGAATACGACGTACCGGTTTTAGTAGACGGTGCGCAATCAGTGCCCCATATGCCTGTTGACGTTAATAATATGGGTTGTGACTTTCTAGTTTTTTCTGCACACAAGATGTTAGGTCCTACTGGCGTTGGTGTGTTATACGCTAAGAAAGAATATCTTGACAAGATGATACCATTTATGGCCGGGGGGGATATGATAAAGGAGGTCTTTAAATTTCACACAAACTATAACGAGGTTCCCTACAAATTTGAGGCGGGCACTCCAAACATTGCGGATGTCGTTGGTTTTGGTGCAGCGATAGAATATTTAGAAAAAATTGGGATGGAGAACATTAGAAAACATGAAATCATTCTAACAGAATATGCGTTAGAATCCATGTTGGCGCTGAAACATGTTACAGTATATGGTCCTAGAGATCCAAAATACAGAGGGGGAGTTATTTCATTTAATATTGCTGATATTCATCCTCATGACCTCGCAACAATTATGAATGAACACGGAATTGCAATAAGATCTGGTCATCATTGTGCTCAAGTCTTGATGCAAAGGCTTGATGTGCCGGCAACTTCCAGGGCAAGCTTTTACATTTATAATACTAAAGAAGAAATAGATAGGTTTGTTAATGCTATTAAAGATGCAGGGAGAATCTTTAAGATATGAGTGATGATATATACAGGGAGATAATATTAGATCACTACAGGAATCCAAGAAATAAGGGCAAGTTGGAAAACGCTGATGTTACGGTTCATGATAGTAACCCTCTTTGTGGCGACGAAATAGATATTCACTTGAAGGTAGATGATGGAGTAATAAGCGATGTAAAATTTGAAGGTAAAGGATGTGCAATTAGTCAAGCTAGCGCCTCTATGTTGACGGAATTGGTCATGGGCAAAAATTTGAGTATCATCAAAGATTTGAAAAAGGAGGACATTCTGGAAAATATAGGATTAACAAATTTAGGACCTGCAAGAATAAAATGTGCACTTCTTTCACTTAAGGTACTAAAAGTAGGAATGGTGAAATATTATACAGAAAGCGATCCCAAATCGGCTGAACAAATTAGAAATGAATCTTCACTTTATTGATTGATACTTCAACGGATAAATAGTATATTATTCTAGTTATTACTCAAATCCATGCCCAATTTTTTGGTTCAAGAATATTCTGGTAATCATGATTGATATATCTCCGATCATTTCAATTTATAACGATTCTTTGTATATTCATAATATTTACGATTTTGATCTATTTTGGATTTTTTTCCTCAATAGATAATTTTATCTTCAATGCTATTATCACTCTTAGTCCAGACCAAGAATTCCTCTATTTCTTTGTGGTCATTTCGTCTTTTGCAGAGGTAATTAACCTAATTTTTGTAGCCATAATTTTTACAGTCATTAGAAGAACGAGAAAAATGGGAATGATACTTCTGATAACAATTATGACATTAGCCATTTTGGTATCATATATGAAACCACTCGTTGCTCAACCAAAACCTCCAGAATCACAAAAAATACCTACCCTGCCAAAGGGATTTCACCTTGAGAGCGACACTTTACTTACTGAAGCACGGAATTTCTCATATCCTTCAAATCATACCGCAATGATAACGGCATTCGCTTTCATCGTCGGTACTATCTTGCAACAGAAAACTAAGAAAATTTTTTATCTTATCTGGATATTGCCACCCATGATAATGATATCAAATTTGATTCTTGGATTAAATTATGTAAGTGATCTGTTTGGAGGTTTACTAATCGGGCTAGTAATTTCAATAACCACCAGTAATATTTTAAAACTTGAAGTCCCTTTTATGATGAACCGATTTAAAAGTACTCCCCAATAGCTAACCTAGAGTTTTTCTGTCATTTTTGGATTCAAGAGCAACCAGCCATAATTATTGTCATCATGAATGTATCTTAAATCTTTCAGATTGGGGATTAACTTATTCTTCTTTAAGGCCAACATTAGCTCGGTATGGATTGCAGCACCTAATCTTTTTGCATCGTAAGTTGACTTCAAATGACGTGGCAACAAGATTCTCCAGCCGAACTCTCCTGATTGCGACTCTTTATAATGAACTATAAATTCATCGATCATTGGTCTAATTTGAGACACATCACTTATCTTACACGTTCGCTTTACCGGAAAATTTACCAGCCGAGCGACGTTCACATTATTGATATTTCCCACAAGAATAAATAAATCAATTGATGAGTAATCAATACTGGTAAGAATAATCCATTCGGATAAGGTTTAAGAATAGTTAATTAGACATTTTGAATGTAATTGACCATATCATCCAAAGTCGCTACCTCTACTAAATGGACTGAATTAGAACATAATGGTGTAGCGTTCCCTCCAGATCATGTCCAACGTGGAATAAATATCAAAATTTTAGGGGAAGTTTATTTCTTGAATCGTGAGCAAGAAGAACTCATTTATGCGTGGGCAAAAAAGAAGGATACTCATTATGTAAGAGATCCCGTTTTTCAATCCAATTTTCTCTCTGATTTCAAGAAGGCAATCCCTGATCGATTTAAGTCAGTTCAAAAAATCGTTGATATAGACATGAGTGAAGCGTTTAGTTTGGTCGATAAGGAAGCTAGCATTAAAGAAGCTGAAAAAATAAGAATAAAATCCCTTCCAAGGGCAGAAAAAAAAAGGATTAGTCAAGATAAAAAATTAGAGAAAGAAAGGCTAAAATCAATTTATGGAAAAGCGAAAATAGATGGAATTGAAGTCGAGGTCGCCAATTGGCTGGTTGAGCCCCCTGGCATCTTTATGGGAAGAGGTCTTCATCCATTACGAGGAAGATGGAAGCCCAGGATTACTGCCAAAGATGTAATACTCAATCTTGATGAGGATGCTTCAGTGCCCGAAGGTCCATGGAAAGCTATTGTTCACGATCATAATTCGACTTGGCTGGCCTCGTGGATAGAAAACCTTACCGGAAAGAGAAAGTATGTTTGGTTGCACGACTCGTCTTACTTGCGACAGGATAATGATAAGGCAAAATATGATACGGCAAAAAAATTAGAAAATTATATTTTTGATATTGAAAAGGAGATTGTTAAACAGATGTCGCATACCAAAGATACAACAAAAAGAAAGGTAGCCACAGTCTGTTATCTAATATACAAATTGGCAATGAGGGTAGGTGACGAAAAAGATCCTGATGAAGCTGACACAATTGGTGCATCTACTCTTAGGGTGGAGCATCTTAAATTTCCAGTAATTAATGATAAGATTCAAATAGAATTTAATTTTCTTGGTAAAGACAGCGTTCCATGGCAAAAAACTCTTGAAATATCAAGCCCTGATACGAGAGCGCTTTACGAAAATTTGTTGTTCTACATGAAAGGAAAGGATAGAACTGATGAAATCTTTGAAGATATTACATCGGCTAAAGTAAATATTTTTCTCCGTTCATTAGATAAAGACAATCTGCCTAATTTGACCGCTAAGGTTTTTAGAACATATATTGCTACTGCCATCGTAAAGAAGCATCTATCTGCACCAATTTTGAAACTTAATAAAAATGAAAGTGAATTCAAAAAAATATACGTTGCAAAAATTGCAAATCTCCAAGCTGCAATAACTTGTAATCACAAGAAAGGGATAGACCCCAAGAACCCCGCTAGCAAAAAGTCATGGGAAAAATTTGAACAATCTGTAACAAACAAAAAAGATAAAATTAAACAAATAAAGCTTGAATTGAAAGACAAAATGTGGAAAACAGAAATACAAAAATTCAAAAAGGAACAAAGATTGGAAAAGCTGGAATTCCAATTACGACTTCAACAGGAAACAAAAGATTACAATCTTGGTACTTCATTAAGAAACTACATTGATCCACGTGTTTTTAAATCATGGTGTGATTATGTGAATTTGGATTGGACAAAAATCTACACAAGCACTCTTCAGCGAAAATTCAAGTGGATTGAACAATATTCAAAAAGTGATCTAAAAAAATATGTGAATATTGATAACACAAGATAGCAAATCATATGAATAATCTTGGGACAATTCATGAATTTCGAAAACCTTAGATTAAGAGAATGGTTTGATTATAGCATATGTAATTCAGACCCTAAAAAGTCCTTCAGATATTTGGGGCCATTATTACAGTGAAATTTTTTCATTTATCGGTTATTTTACTATTAATTATTTTCTCACCTGGAACTATTTTCAATAAAGTACATTCACAGGTTCAGTATGATGTTAACTCAATATTTATTGGAATTTTGTCAAATGGAGATTCGATCGTGCAATACGATCTTAGATTAAAAAACAATGCTACGCAAATTACATTGCCCTTAATTGGGGGTTATATTAATGAAATACTGGTTAAAAACTATTCATCAAAATTGTTGGGATATAAATTCAATTCTGTTACCAATGAAATCAGTATTAACTCACAAAATGAGTCACAATTAAGAATTACTTATCAAACTCCAGATCTTGTAAGCAAACAGGAAAGACAATGGAGATTCTTTATGAACTCGCCTTTTCCATTCACAGTAAAATTACCAAACGATGCAGTAGTAACTAATTTAGGAGAACAGTCGCCATCACTTATTAGAAAATTGGGTGGACAGAATCTATTATCATTTGATAAGGGTAAAATTTTAATAGATTATGTTATTGGCTATGCAGGAACAAGAGAACAAGCTATAATATCTATAAATTCCGCAGAGCTTGATTTGAAAAATGCAGAAAGCGGTCATGTTGGAATTAATCTAGATGATGCCAATGGTATTCTAAATAATGCCAAAACTGCAGTGAATCAAAGTAATTATATTGATGCAGAGCGACTTGCAAATAATGCCAGTGATCTCTCAAGAAATATAGCAGATTCGTTTGAAACATCAAAGGACGTGATAAGTAACGCCACTCATAAGGTTGATGATGCACAAGCCATAAATAGGGATACTTCAGAAGCATCGCAATATCTTTCATTGTCAAATATTGAATTTTCTCAAGGAAATTATCCCAAAGCCTTGGAATATGCTACGTCAGCAATAAATAGTCTAGATATTACTAAACAAGAAAAAATTTCGTCGAGTCCAAGCTCATCTATATATATAGTACTAATTCCAATTGCAGCTTCAGTAGGAGTATTCATGTTTTTAAAGTACAAGAGTAAAATCATTCCAAACATGTTGTCAATCAGAACCGGAAAAAACAGACCGGACAGCGATTTGACAACAAATTATTTCAAAGAAAGTGGTCGTACTAAAGAGCAACCCCCTATGAAAGGACAGATAAATAATGATGTTACTAGTCAATCGTATCACCGTAAACTGGTTGCTGATTACATTGAACAAAAAGGAAATCTGAAACCAGATGAGAAAGAAATACTGTTCTATTTAGCTGATAAGGGAGGTGCGGCATTTGAAGGAGAAATCAGGAATAAATTCATATTGCCCAAAACAAGTCTTTGGAGACTCATTAAGCGTTTGGAACGAGAAGATATGATTGAAGTAACAAAGATAGGAGGACAAAATTTAATTAAACTGAAGTACCAAAATTAAAGAGTTCACCAACATAATCTGAATTGCGTTAAAATGGACAGTTACCACTCATTATTTTTAAGAATTATTTGAAGTGCAATTTCCCATCCCCTTGGGCCTATTCCTTTCACCTTCTGTAAGTTATTTATTCGTAAATTTTGCCAACTACCATCAGCCTTTTGAACCAGTATTGGAAAGTTCACTAGGGATAGCATGGGTTCATCATTTTTACTGTCTCCAATACCAAAGAATGTTACATTATTTTCATATTCTCTACGAAAAATATCCATTAAAATTTTGACAGCTGTTCCCTTATCATTACCTTGTGTAATATCAAAATATTGTCCACCCGGGATCACTTTTAATCCTAATTCTTCGACATTGTTTACAAAATTTGGCATGTCTTTCTTATCTATTTGAACTATTGTTTCACTATATTTTCTTTTTATCATCCTCTTTGCGTAGTCCTCCGACAATTTAGTTATCTTTAAGAGTTCGGGTATCGACAGGTCTGATGTCCCTTTGAAATTTATTTTATGTTTGGTTCTGATTTTTTTTAGAAGACTCCTTATTTTGAAAGAAGAACCTCCCGTTTCGATTATATATTTATTTTGAAATTTCTTCAAATGATTAAATTTACTCTTCTTAAAATAACCTATAGGGATTATTGTAGCTCCGCCATTTTCTACGATAAATGGTTCGTACAATTGGATATTCGATCTGATTATATTTTGTTCCAGTTCTGTTTTTGAGGAACATAATATTAAACGAATGCCATTCTGTGTTGTCTTTTCAACTAATTTTTTGGCTTTGTTTAAATCTGGAAAATAAGTATCTAGCAATGTTCCGTCAATATCGGTAAAGATAACTTTTTGCATAGTATATGCTCGCATATTAACTCCGTATTAATATATTAACGTAAGTGAAATTTTATGGATATTTCATAGACTTATTTCATAGACTTATTAGATTCGCAATAAACATATGTAGCATCTAATGATATTGATCATTATCAAGTCCGATCGAAGAGATAAATTCTTGGATCGATTTTCAAAACAATCGTAATTTGTCTATTTGCCAATAAACATAGTGCACATTTGAAAAGTGAATCTGCTTCTTTGCTTGATAGTTTCAAGGATGAGTAACATGCAGATTGAATTGGCGCCGCCTCATTACCACGTAGATAATAATCAGTGCAAGTGATATACACGCAAATATCAAGTCACGATAGAATGCCAAAGATCCAAATGATTGAAAACGAGTTGCATATATCT
>JAJPIN010000164.1 GCA_021324715.1 Nitrososphaeria archaeon | reverse complement strand
GTAATTTAGATTAAATTACCATTATTCAAATTATTTAGATGTAATTGAGCGTTGATGATAAAAACTTTAAACTATCAGTTGACATAGATGAAATAACTCTTCGTAACCCGACAATGCTGGCTTCAGGAATCTTAGGTATATCTCAAAGTATCTTTGAACGATTGTATGACGAGAATATAGGCGGCATCGTGACTAAATCGATTAGTGTTGAGCCCATGAAAGGATATCCAAACCCAACACTTATTCCCTTGAGTGGAGGTAGTTACCTCAATGCCGTAGGATTATCAAATCCTGGGGTAAACGCGTTTTCAGAAGAGCTCTCTCAAAATAAAAATATTCCGATATTCATTAGCCTTGTCGGTTCCTCTGAAAAGGATTTCGCAAAGATGATCAAAGTGTTCGATTCGCTTAACATCATCGGTTACGAGATAAATCTCTCTTGTCCTCACGTCTCTAAAATGGGTATGGAAGTTGGTGATGATCCAGAAGCGGTCAGCAAGATTGTTAGTACCGTTAGAAAGAATACGAAAAAGCCCATCTCCGTCAAAGTAGGTGTAGGTTCAGTTGATGTAATTGAGCTTGCAAGGACCGCAATAGACGCAGGTGCTAATATAATCACTGCCATAAACACATTAAGGGCAATGAGTATTGATGTTGAAACAATGATGCCAATCCTTAGTAATCGCATCGGAGGATTATCCGGCACTGCAATAAAACCAATAGGGATAAGATGCGTTTATGAAATCTCCAAGAATCTCAAAGTACCAGTAATAGGATGCGGGGGAATCTCAACATGGCAGGACGTAGTAGAGTACATGCTTGCTGGTGCTTCTGCAGTTCAAATTGGAAGTGTGTTAGGTAGCGCCGGTCCTAGGATCTTCAATAGTATCACTAAAGATTTAAAAAAATACATAGAAAGAAAAGGAATAATGAAAATTAGCGAGATAGTTGGAATTGCCCACAAATATTGACAACAGAAGAATAGTTAAGATTGATGAAACAATCGCTGAAACACCAACTGTTAAGACTTTAGTTTTTAAAGACACGCTAAGTTATTTTGCAGAACCTGGACAGTTTTTAATGGTATGGATTCCACGAATTGAAGAAATACCTATGAGCGTAATGATAAATTCTAAAGAAGGTTTTGCCGCAGTTACGATTAGAAAATTTGGAATTGGTTCCACTTCATTATTTGAGAGAAAAAAGGGTGATCTTATTGGTATGCGTGGGCCTTATGGTAACAGATTCAAGTTAGGAAAAAAATATGAAAAAATATTGATAGTCGGAGGAGGCACTGGTTTAGTTCCATTATTAAGGCTGGCAACTATGGCAATTAATAAAAAAATTAAAAGTACTATTGTCATGGGTGCAAGAACAAAAACAGAAGTATTATTTGAGAAATTAACTAAAAACATTATTTCCGGTACTGCATCTTCGCTCTTTGTTTGCACGGATGATGGGACTTACGGAATAAAGGGGACCAACGTAAGTGAAATGACCAAAATAGTCAGAAATGAAAACTTTGATTGCGTATACACCTGCGGTCCTGAATTAATGATGAAGGCAGTTGTTGATATCGCCAAACAAAATTCAATCCCAGTTCAGGCTAGTTTGGAACGGTACATGAAGTGCGGAATAGGCATCTGCGGTAGTTGTTGTCTTGATAGTTCTCTTATTTGTCAAGACGGGACCATATTTGACGGATGGCAATTATCAAAGATGCTTGAGTTTGGTAGTACATATAGAGATAAAGATGGACAAAAAATTAAATTCGCATAATTAAAAATAATATTTTTGTTTGTTTTTAAATTGACATTTCTATAACAATGTGAGACCATCTCTAATCTTTGTCAATATTTATCAATCTTTGAAATAGTCATACTTATCTAGTTAGTTTTTATCTGTACGTGCAACTAGATTCATGTTCTAATATGAAGAATCGTTCAGAGATTGAAATAATGGCCGCCATCCTTAACGCAGCGGTTTCAAATTGGGAATACAAAACTACAATAATGATTAATGCTGGTGTATCACATTCTCAATTGACCCGCTACTTATTGACTGCTGTTGATAGGAAGCTGATGGAATACTCTGAAGTTACTGGCTTGTATAGAACTGCTGAGATGGGATTGATATTCATTAAGAAACACGAAGAAATGTGCAGAATATTCCCCGCAATATCTGATTTACCGGAAGTATCTCACAGCAATTATGTTGTAGAAGAATCAATAAATGAGTAACCTACAATTCACTATAAAATCTAAAAACAATTGTTTCTTTATAATTACATTTTGGTATACCTTCTCAACGATCATAGTGATTACATAGAATGAAAATTGGATTTCTCAAGTTTTCTAACGCCTAGTAATCATGTAAACCAATTTAAATTTTCAAGCTACCATAGCAGTCGCATACAATTTTATTATTGATCTAATTTTGAATCTATATAATCTGCAAATTCTGAATGCCTAAATATTGAGTGAAATTGCGTTTTATTTTGATTAAGCAAATTTTCTTCTGTCTCTCGGTCTATCACGCTCACAATGTTGATTTCGCTAATTCCTTGAATGCGTAATGCAGAAACTGCTTGTAAAACACTTTTTCCGGTAGTTATCACATCATCTACTACTGCAACAGGATTTTGTACAATACCTTCAACCGTTTTTTCAAGACCATAATCTTTTATGTTCTTCCTAACAAAAAAGCCAGATACTCTATAAGTTGGCTCTAATAGAAAACTCGAACAAACTATGGCGGTGGCAATAGCAATTGCTCCTGATTCTAATCCGCCTACTGATCTAGTTTTGGGTTCAACTTTCAATATCGCTGCTAGCATTACTTGCCCTATTAGTGCAGCACCTTCGGGTTCACCTACAATTGATTTGATATCATAATAGAACTTACTTTTTTTTTTGCTGGATAAAGTTACATCCCTTATTACAATTCCTCTTTCCTTAATGATTTCCATAAGTCGGTTACGTTTTTCATCAATGGTGCGTTTCAATATTATATTGCCATCTCATCTAGTATATCCTAATTAATAAAAAGCTAACCGTATTAATGACATTAAATCATCACGGGAAGATAATTTTAACTGATAAACTTTCATCAACAATCTAGTTTTTTAGGCTCATCAAGATTATATATTCAAGACAAGAAATAATTGAACTGACTAATGACAAAAAATATCCAGAAAGCGCTGAATGATTGGCATATGAGTGTTGT
>JAJPIN010000166.1 GCA_021324715.1 Nitrososphaeria archaeon | reverse complement strand
TTATCCAAGCATATGCGAAGTAGAATGGAGGTAGGGGAAATTCTAAAAAAATCTAATGCTGCTGTTACAATATTTAGAGCAGCTGTCATATTGGGACATGGGGGCGGCTCTTTTCAAATGTTGCAATATCTGGTAGAAAGGTTACCTTTGATGGTATGTCCAAAATGGGTATTGACCAAATGCCAACCCATTGCGATTGATGATGTGGTAGAATATCTGGTCAGGTCCATAGAAACGAATGAAACAGAGTCCAAAACATTTGACATAGGAGGACCAGAGATTCTTACCTACATGGATATGATGGTACAATATGGTAAAACACTAAAGAAATCGATTAAAATCATTATCATTCCATACTTAACTCCTAGACTTTCCTCTTACTGGATTGATCTCATAACACCTGTTAAAGCATCATTGGCGCGCCCTCTTATCGATAGCCTCAGGCATGAAGCAATAGTCAAAGACAACTCTATTTCAGACATCATTCCACTCCGTTTAAAGAACTTTGAAAAATCAATTAAAATAGCAAAGGAAGAGCAAACCGAAAATGGGAGGACAATCGTAAAAGAGAGAACATCTTCACGTTTGAATAAACAAATATTATTAGGTTCTGTTATAGTGTTGGCAATTATAGGATTTACGTACTACCTGTTGGATGCGAGAATAGAAATCTATGAACCCATTTGGGTCATACTGGCAGGCCTTTGGTATTTTGGTATTGCTTTTTCAATATTCTTTATACATAAAGGCGCTAGACTTGGGTCGATAATAGCTGGGATTATTGGTTGGATTACATTGACATTTTGGCTGCTTGATAATTTCTATCTAACATTTGCGACGTCAGTTCTTGCATCACAACCAGGATATGCCATGACAATTAGAAATTGCATAGGGGCTACGATCGCCTGTCTGGTTATTGCATCTTCCCACAATCTGTTTCACAAGATACGAATTCACTGTATATAGCATGTTTAAACATGGAAAGTTTTTGCTTACGAACGCTTACAACGACTTTACAACTCAATTACTCACTTCGTTCTTTATTAGAGGTCTAGTGCACTAGTTTGGTATTTATCAGAGATAAAAAAGTAAAGGGGCATTCATATGCATATCTTGTAAGGAACACATGGGATGACAAAAATGGAAGAGTTAAACAAGAGATTGTCAAATATCTTGGCAGATCATCTAAAGTAGCACTTGATGATATCCCAAAAGATTTTCAAAACGACCCGAACGTTGTTACTTTTATTGCCTGTCATTCTTCGGATACACAAAAAATGGAAATTACTATGAAAGAGGAAATACTGGAACTACTCATTAGAAATGACACGAATTCCCTAATTAATATATTTGAGAGATATTCTCAGTTTTTTGGACTTCTTAGATTCTACGAAAGATTATTGGCTCCCGTGATGTACAAGGTGGGAGAATTGTGGGAGGCGGGTAAACTGGATGTTGCTACAGAACACGTCTGTAGTAGCGCTGCGCATACACTTGTAAGATTAATAAATGAAAGAACCTCAAGGAATTCTGTAGCAAATAGAAAAGCCCTCAGAATCCTGATATGCACGCCCGAAGGCGAATATCATAGTTTAGGTTGTATGGTAATCGAATCTTTTCTTAGAAGCAAAGGATATTCAGTGTCCAATATTGCACCTTCTGTTCCTTTTGATTCGATCATAGCCTTTGCAAACAAATTCGAGCCTGATTTGATTATGATCTCGATAACTTTGGCCGACAACATCGGTGCTACAAATAAATTGGTAAATAGAATATTGGCGTCAAGGATAAGCATTTGTGCTATACTAGTCGGTGGTATTGGAATTGAATCACTAAGTATAAAGAGTGAAAATGATAAATTCAAAAAAGTAAAATTTCTGAAAGGTACAAAGTTAAGTGGTATTCTATCAAGTATCAAAGAAGCTACAAAAGACAGAGCGAGAGCTAGTGTAAAGATAAAAAAATGATTATCACAGGTATGGATTCTATCTATAGTGGTCTTGTATCAGGGATAGTAGCTACAGCTGTAATGACATTGGCCGAAATCCCATTGTGGAGAAAATGGGGATTGCTGGGGGTATTTGAGTGGCATGAAAATCAAATTCTTTCTAGTAGATTTTTCCACACTGCTCGGAATGAACTTAATTTCAAATATATTTTCTTTTTGCATTTCCTAAATGGATCATTGGTCGGGATAGCTTTTCCATTGATACTATCGATTTTAAACATACCTATTACACAGGACAGTGTCTTGATGTTATCAGTGATCTATGGATTTGGTATTTGGATTACCACACTTGTACCAATTCACAAGCCAATAACCGGAAATTCTTTATGGAACCATGATTTGGGCCATTTACCTTCAATCGCCAGCCTTGGTGGTCATCTGATATACGGATTAGTTTTAGGTATTGTAATAATGTTAATGACGTACTATTAACTTCTCAAATTGGTGAACTAATAAAGATATGCGAATCTGGGATATTCCTGCAGATAAATTATGCACAAAACATCTACTCAGCGAGCACTGCGAATTGCATGGACTGTGGAATATTTTGACTCAAAATAAATCCGGTTATTCCAAACACCCTGAAACCCTAAGATGGAAGGGGAAATTGGCAGCCCTATATCTTAGGCATGAACAGCTTGTGATAGAAATGAAGAAAAGGAATTATCAACACAAAAGCGACTTAAATAGAGTATTTGCTACCGGGTTATCATTCCAGGAAAAGTTTGTAAACTCATACGACGAGCAACTACAGATACTAAAGGACAAAGG
>JAJPIN010000239.1 GCA_021324715.1 Nitrososphaeria archaeon | reverse complement strand
TAGTACAAGTATCAAATTAGGTTTGCACTTGGTGAATTATCCGATTGGGTGATGATGAACAAGAAACAACCGGGTTCACCAAGTGTTGTGTTTAGTTAAAAGTATAACGCACAACAAACTATATAAGATTAATGTATCATTCCTCTACATTATTCTTGATTATTCAATAAAAACAGATTGAAATATTAGAATATCTTAATACGGGACTAATTTTCTATTATAATCGAAACTGCGAGTTACAGTCAAATGATGCTCACAATCCAAATTCTAAATATTTTACTTGCTTTGTGCCAATAGAATAGTTGTTCCTACAATTAGAATATCACTCGCGACACTGATTGTTGCTATTGAAAGAGTACATAGTTTTTTCAAATTCATATCAAGAACTCAAAATTGCTTTAAATTAAGATTATCCATAGATTGGTATCTTATTAGACAATTATGGTAGATAAATACCCAGCTCGCGGTAATTTCAAAATACAAACATGTTTGGTAAATAGAATACTGCAGCATCAATTGCAATATGAAGAATTGCATAATTCTAGAGCACCTAATACACAAAATGGAATCCCCTGGCGTTGCTATCAATTGGGCACGACTTTGCAGTGCGATTAATGACTGTAGTGAATAAAGGAACACTCTTTGAATCCTGTGGCGAGTTGTTCGATGATATGATACTGACGGTAAAAACTATGATAATGTGTGTAAGAATCTTTCTTTGCTGTTTAGTCTATTGGTATCGATAGCACATCTTGCAATTAACCTAGTCCTTGTTTTTTAAGAGATAAATAAATAATGAAATTTGGAAAGCTTTAAGGAATTCTGATGTGATTTGAATGTGCTCTTATGCTTTCATTTCATTTCATTTTTTATAGATAGTTTAGTTATTATCAGGAGTTTCCGGCTTTACTGAGTGTATTTTTTCTTGAATAGTAACTAGTGCCAGAAAGGTCGGTTCTTGATCCTTGATGTAGGTCATTAGGCTGACGCTTGTTAAATAATTCTCATAACCTCCCAAGAATTTGTTAACATCGTTTTCCAGGCTTTGGCTTTCATGATTTTTAAATATTTTTATCGATGTCATATAATATTATTAAAATTGATGTATTAATAGATTGTCGTTCATAATATTACCGGTGTAAGCTTTGCGAATCCTGTAGTGAGTGACTTGAGGAATACTATACTTGCTCCGATTTCGGTTGGGACGAGTGACTGATATGTATATATTATTTGATAATTTATTACGAGATTAGCAAAGCATATATTCTGTTGCAAGGTAACGGCAACAACCAGATATGCCAGCAAAGTCACTTTATGCAATGGCCGCTTTGGGAATCTTATCGGCTACCTCGGTAATCCCAATTGCATATGCAAAGCTAGAGCTGGACCCCGATACACCAGATTGGATGATACCAATATTTCAAAGATGCACTTTAGCATATTCCGACACTGACCACGGACATAAAGAAAGACTTGTCATATTTTCAGAAGACTGTCTACTTCCGCTGAAATATTTTGAGAGTCACGGTTGGAAATTCTTAACTAACGAAAGTGAGTTTATTACACTAGAGAAAGTTAGAGACTGATTGAAGCTAAAAGACAAGCACTTTACTCAGAGCAAAACATATGAAATCGAATGGTCAAGTCCTCATTGTAAATTTAAACGAAGATACAAATTTAGCATAACACTTGGAGCAAAGCATCATATCAAACAAACCAAAAAGCGAGTTAGTCTCTTGCTTGCAATAGTCACAAACTCCCTCGTTTTTCATAATATTACTATGCGCAAAATAGGATAGATGGATTTAACTAAGTTTTAGATAAAATGTTCTCGAGTAATAACCATACTATCAATCGTTCAACTATTGCTTAAATAATATAGAATTTATATGAAATATATGCTTAAAAAAGTCATAGCGCTAATTACTCTTACTATACTCGCAGCAGGAACGGTTCTATTTTACAATTCTTCGATTGCTATCAATAAATATGCCCCTTTCAAAATAACAAGTAACGACAATATTCCTACACCAACCGGAATAGGATATGAGAATGGATTATCACACTATTTTATTGCATCAGCGGGCCCGGCGGCAAATCAACTCTACCCGACAAGTGACCTTGTAAACTCGAGGGCATGGTACCAAGTAATCTTTACGACTGGTACTACGGCCGCCATTAAGGAAGTTGAAGTCGAATTCCCGCCTGGAACTAACATAGCAGACGCTAAACTAGTAGACGCGTCCGGTTTAGGTCCTGGTACTTATAAAATAAGTGGACAGACCATAACATACACTTTAGCCCCCGAAGTGCTAGTACCAGCGAATACTGAATTGAGGCTACTATATGACAACTTATTAAATCCTTCAATTCCAGATGCTAACCTCACAGTTCGTATAATCACTAAAGATTCTACTGGTTCTACCATAGATTCAGGATCGTCGCTAGCCTACAAAATAAGGCAGATAGGAACTGATGATATCTCTAATAAGTCTATAACCCGAGAAAAAATTGAACCAGGTGCCGTCGTTCCCGTTGTAAATCTACGATCTAGCGAAGTCGTTTCAATTCCACCGCAACGGGATCAATCTGCCATTGCAGTTTGTAGCACTGGAGAAGTTGCTACTGGGGGAGGTTATATCTCAAACAGTCCGAATGTTACTGTTACTTTCTCATCTCTAGGCGACCAACCAAGACCGTCATGGGTTATTCATGCAGTTAATAATGACACAGTTGCACACAACATTACTGCAACCGTTATCTGTCTACATCTCTCTCCTTAACCTGATCCGAATTAAAACAAAAATAAAATTAGTTCTGTAGACAAACTAATTTGGCAAGTCCTCTATAGGATAGAGTTTATCGGAGGCTTGACAATTCTTGCCGTGTGGTAATCATAGCTAAGAGTATGGATTTAAGTTAGAGGGACAAGCAGTATTCATAATTTTTTCTGTTTATGTCTGAATTAATAGAGTTTACAAAGCTAGAGTATACGTCCTCTGTTTTGCACAAGTATAGCTTTCTAAACAACAAACTACAATATCAAAACTAATAATTTAACTATTTTTATGTATAGTACTATCTTCCTTAAACTAAATAAACTATAACAAGATTTTTTAAGTTAATTACGATGGATAATACAGATTTAAAAGTGGTTGTGGAAACTCCTGAAGAAAGGAGAAGACGATTCCTTATAGAATTTGAAAAACCCTTCAAATGTGAGAAGTGTAATGAACGATTCAGAAAGAAGAAATATCTAAAAGAACACAAAATCGAAGTTCATTCTTACTAGATTTCTTCTATTTATTTGAGTAGTGGATGGGATTGGTAATACAACTTCGTCATGCTTGATATCAAAAAGTATTCAATCTACGCAATTTCCCGGCAACATAAAAAGTATTGTGAATTTCCTCTTCGAATTAATCCTAAAATAGATGAGTTGCTCTGCAATTTATGGGGATAGAATTAATGTTATAGAAAAAATAAAATTTCTAACCATTCAGATAACAGTGAGGAAAATATTTAAAACATTATTAAAATAGTTTATCGATGGATACTAAACATGTAATTTTTGTGATTATCTCGGCCGTTCTGACAGCGGCTCTCCATAGTTCATCTGTGCCACACGTATCCGCTACGATTTATTGCTCTCATAATAAAGGCTCTAATTATGAAATTTGCAAAAATGTAGATACCCAGATTTACAAAATATGTAAGTATCCAGAACGGTTTCCATCAGGAGGCGGAGCCCAGATGGGTTGTTCGAGTCTAAATGAGGATTTACCCCCCGACCTTAAGGAGGCGTTAGATGAGGAATTACTAATTGACGATAATATACAGATTCCACAACACCCACCGGTACCCGATGTCTTCGGAGGTTTGAATAATAATGTCGATTAGTTATAAGATAAATATATCATTCCATTTTGTTAAATTAAATCAAAATACAATAAGCACAGATTCATAACAATCGCGTTCAACTCATTTACGTATTTTTATCAATACACAAAAAGTAATTTATTGAGTCAAGTAATATTCTAATTCAATCTTGAAAATTTACACTAGAACAGGAGATAAAGGAGATACGGGTTTAATTGATGGCTCGCGGCTTTCCAAATCTCATTTAAGAATAATAGCATATGGCGAAGTGGATGAAGCAAATTCTCATGTTGGATTGATAATTTCAAAAATTGAAATAGATTCTATTTTTGATGATGTAAGAAAAATACTCCTAGGAATTCAACAAGATTTATTCGTATTAGGTGCAGAATTGGCGAATCCCAATAATGGAAAAGATAATAAAATGTTAGTTAGAAATGAAATGATTTCTACTATTGAGAAGCATATTGATAATTTTGAATCTGAACTAAAACCAATCTCTTATTTTATCCTGCCCGGGGGATCAGTTGAATCATCTTTATTTCATATTTGTAGAACTGTCGTAAGACGGGCTGAAAGATCTGCGGTGGCGCTTGCTAGGGAACAGGGAATAAATCAGGAAATTGTTACCTATCTGAATAGATTGTCAGATTTGTTTTTTGTACTTGCAAGAGTGACTAATAAGCGAAAAAAACGCAATGACATCCCCTGGAAGCTAAATTGAGATTTGAGTAGATTTAAATAAAAAACATATTGAATGTCCTATTGTTTAATATTGGAACAGACGCGAAATGTGCTACTACTGATTTTCATTACAATAATTATGGCTTTAGTAACTAGTGGTTTATTATATTTTCTTGACCACTTTCTTTCTAAGTTCACAATGCTTATTCAATATACTTCAAAAATTCATAATGTGTCCAAACTTGAAATTCGATGAAATGCAGTATCGTATTAATATGAATTAGAGCTCACTTCACAATATGGACTTGGACAAAAACCAGCTAACCGACCTAGTATCTTTTTTTCGGATTGTTTGTAATCTTAAAACAATAAAGCGATCTGGCTGGATTCATAAGACTAACATTGCATCACCAGAATCCGTAGCAGATCATTCATACTCAACCTGCATGATGTCTATGGTACTGGCTGAAATAATGAATTTAGATTCTGGACGCATTATGGAGATGGCCAATATTCACGATCTAGCTGAATCACTGATCGGGGACCACATGCCTGATAAGATATCTTCTGAGGAAAAACAATTACTTGAAGATAAGGCTATGAAAAAAATCATATCAAAGTTACCCGCATTTCTTCGAGAAAAATACCTTGATATTTGGAATGAATATAATGATAATCTCACAATCAGTTCAAAATTTGTTCATAACATGGACAAGCTGGAAATGGTCTTACAAGCAAAAGAGTATGAGTTGCAAGG
>JAJPIN010000211.1 GCA_021324715.1 Nitrososphaeria archaeon | reverse complement strand
TAAATTTCCAGTAGGCTCATCGGCCAATACCATAGTTGGATTGTTTATTAGTGCGCGAGCAATTGCGACTCTTTGTTGCTGTCCCCCACTAAGGCTGGATGTTTTAAACCTGGCCTTGTCAGCCACGCCCAACGATTCCAATAACAAAAGTGCTCTGCGTTTTCTTTCTTGTTTACTCATATCACTAATTATTGCCGGCAACTCGACATTCTTCTGTACCGTAGACCTATTGATTAAGTTGAATGATTGAAAGATAAAGCCTATCAACTTGTTTCTCATGGCTGCTATATCACCGTCCCTCAAAGAGAAGATGTCTATTCCGTCAATGTAGACTTTACCAGAGGTAGGTCGGTCTAGTGCTCCAATAATGTTAAGCAATGTAGACTTGCCGCTGCCTGACGGTCCGACTATGGAGACAAATTCACCTCTATTGATGACAAAGCTGATACCCTTTAGTGCTTCCAATACCCCTGCTTTTGTTGCAAAAACTTTGGTTATGTCGTTAACCTCAAGTGCAATTTGACTCTTATTGTCACTCATTTCAACATCCTACCTCTTTGGTTTTAATGAATGAATGATTAATGTATTGAATTTTGATCATCTCTTTAATGCCAACACCGGTGACAGGCCCGATGCTTTCCATGCAGGATACAATCCTGCTATAACGCTAAGAACAACAGACAGTAACCAAACGTCGATAATATCATTAGGAATGAATTCTGGACTGATCGGGCGCTGAAAACCAATACCTCCACCTCCACCAAATCCAGGTCTTGGACCACCGACAGAGCTTAGAGCATAAGCTCCGACCATACCAGACATTACCCCGAGTGTAGAACCAATTAACCCTATCATCATCGCCTCAAACAGGAACATTAGGAGGATAAAGAGTCTTGTTGCGCCTATTGCTTTAATAGTTCCTATTTCAGCTATTCGTTCGTTAACTGCATTATAGAGTGTAGTTACAATGCCAATTGCACCTACAAATAGAGCAATAAATGCCACATTTTGTATAAATGAATTATTTCCACTGGTGAATCTTTCCCTAGCTTCCAAAATTGCTTTGGGTGTAGTAATTCCTATACTAGTTCCATATAGTGTTGTTATTTCGTTCTGTACCGCAGGAACATAATCAGCTGAGGTAGCCGCCACAATCATCTGGTCGAATTTGCCTCCTTTGTTGAAAAGTGAATCTCCAGAGGCAGTATTGATTATAACTGCTCTGTCCAGTTGGTTATTTCCAGTTGGGGCTATGATGCCAGTCACTACAAAACTTTTGGAGATTTGTTGCTGTTTTCCAGTATCCTGATCAACATAATTGTACGTTGCTCTAATTGTCTGTCCAAGAGTAACAAAAGGTGTACTCTTACCTGGTGGGTTAGCAACACTGTCTCCAAATATAATTGCAGATGGGTTATTTGGTTGAATCGAAGAACCAGGTATTAGCTCAAGTGATGGATCTACAAGGTATATCTTTTGTGGATCAGTAGCTATTACAGATGACGTAATTACATTTCCCGCTGCATCAAGTGTTACCTGAGCTTGATACCCAGGAACGACATCTGAGACATAGGGAAGCGACTTTATTCTATCTACTACAATAGAGTTGATGACAATCGATGGAGTCTGTGATGTATCACCACCACCCCTAAATGATCGCTGACCATTATTGACAAAAAGTATGTTAGGTGCCAAAGTATTCAGCTGTTTTTTAATAAATTCACTCTGACCGGCACTAATGCCATTTAGGGCAATCATTAAACCGCAGCCGGCTAAAACCATAATTATAGTAAGAGCAGATCTGGCTTTTCTCTCCCTCATGGCCTCAAGTGAGAGTTTGAAAATCTCAGAGATCTTCATTCCCTACAACGCAACTCCGTCCATAAAAGGTTTAATGATTCGATCATTTGCTTTCCATGTCACTATCTACTTTTTTGTCCATGTCATTTATATCATCTACCTGACTTGAATTTGGTATCCCCGAGTCCTTGACACTACCATTTTCCATGGTAGTAGGTGTAGATGTAGATTCAGTGCCAGGATTCTTGTTACTGTTGTTTTTTTCATCTAAAAAAAAGTTATCTTCTTTTGTTAATCTTGATGTTGCATATATCTTGGCTACATTAGATCTTCTTTTTAAAAATATCAGCGTTAACAAGCATATTATTACAATAATGATTATTAAAGGTATTGGAAGTGAAATTTGACCTATTTTCAGTGAGTATTGGTTGCCTACTAATAAGCCGAAGATACCGTGGTCTTGGTTTTCGTTACCACCAGAACGTTCTTTAGGTCTGGTGAGTTCAACTGAGCTATTGAGTATTATTTGATGACTATTTCTAAGATCATCATTATACGTAATCTTTAGTGAAACAGGATAAGTTCCTGGAGATGAATTGTTTTGAAGTAATAATGGTATACTAAATGGTAAAGGTGAGTCATCTTGAAGGTCGCCAAGGTATGATGGAAGGTTGGAGGCTGACACAAGATCCTTAACGGATTTATCTGACTGCCTTACTGAAGAATTTGAATTCACACCTTTTTCTAAGCTGCCTTGAATAAAACCTTTGTTTTGTTGAGCATGATGCTGATCTGTCGCATTATTATTATTATTCAGTAATTGCACTGTAGTGAATAATGCGACAGTATTACCTTTATTTAATAAATTTCCAATCAAATTAGGAGTGCCGGCTATATAATTTATCCCAAGATCACTAACATCGACTTTAATCTCTCCAATAACTTTTGCTCCTATGTCAAAGGTATCATTTCTTGCCCTTCCATTCATAATATATTGAACACCTACATCGAACGTCGCTGGATTGCCTATCATAGACTTTGATGCAAAGACAGTTGTTGGAAAAATTTGATGAGATCCAGGGTCTAGTCTTTGGAGATTCCATTTAGAAGGTCCTGATATAGAAATTGAACCTGATTGAGAAGCTAGGGATACTACTGCATCAATTATAGGATACCTGTTGTTATTGGTGATGGTAAAGTTTAGATCACTTTCATTGCCTGCAGTTATAGTAATTGAGTTATCGCCCCTAACGTTGCTGCTATTTTGTATAATAGCCTTCTTATTTCCTATACCGTTTGGATTACCAGATAGTGCTACATTTTTATATAAAGTTGGATTGGACTTGACCAAAATTGACGACTGGATTGAGGTCAGGTTACCTTTAGTGTAATTAGCATCGTTCATTCTATTGTCTTTGGCATCATTTTGATTTTGATTCTCAAGAGAAGCAAGCTTGATACGACCTTCCAGATCATTATTTTTGATTATGCCACTAGCATACTTGGCTGGTGTTACACTCAATCCTGAATCTGAATTTGTCGTGTTATCATTATTAGTAAGGCCAGAGCTTTCACTGGTTTGCTTATTGTCTGTAGTTTTATTTAGATTATCTTGTGGGAAATTGGGGTTTACTGAGAGACCTGCTTCAGGAGGATTTGGAAGTACTCGAAAACCGACCTCTTCACTAGAGGATTTTGCAATTCCAGTGGCATCGGTAAATGAGAGTTGAAGATTTAGGTTTTGTAACGATTCTCCGGCTGAAAATGAGGGTAATATTGTAGAATCTATTTCTTCAACTGAATTAGCAGATATTGTTCCAAGATCAAACACCCTAGATCCCAAACTTGAAGCTTGCCCTATGTTACCAGTAGGTTTTGTATATGGTGCAGACGAAGATATGTTCAGATTGTTATTATTGGTGGTATTACTCAAATTTGAGTTATTGCCAATAGCTGTTGAACCGCCAGTACTCGTAATAATACTTCCTCCCACACTGCCTAGAGTCGCAACTACGTTATTAGCATCTGCTGTTCCTTTGTTTCGTATTTGGATCTTGACATGATTAGCTTCGCCTGGAATTAGGTCTGTTGAGCTTGATGATACATCCAAAATTACTTTGCCAGGTAATACAAAGGGAACACCTGTTGTCTGTACTCTGTATGACCCAATCTCTGGATCTGGCGTTTTAAAATAATAGGTTCGAAGAAGAGCGGTATGTGGTCCGACACTTGCTGTTTTCAATACATTGATTTTGAAATATAATGTATATGTTTGTCCTGCTTTTACAACATCATTTATACTTGCAATTACAGGAAAGTTCTGATTTACTTTATTGTTGCCAGTAACGATATTTGCAGAGGAATTAATTAAATTTGTAGATAAAGCCTGTGAATATATGGCAGGAGAAGAGGTGTTTAAAGATGACAATGGGATTGGAGAACTGAATCCACTAGGAAGTGTTAGGTATCCTGTAATCCCTGTAATATCTGAAAAAGCTGTGTTAGTCAAAACGACTGCCAGAATCGCTTGACCTTCTCCAGGACCTACTTCTCTCTGTTGCTGTACTGTTCCTGTAGTAGTGGTTGTCACAGTCGTTCCTGAAGATGAGTTCTCAGAATTTACATTTACATTATTATCAGAACCAGAAGTAGAAGGAATACCTTCTGCCCAGTACGCATCAACAAAACCGTTGTTTAAGACAGATTCTAGTTGCGGGCCACCATTCTGCCCTATTGATAAGTTACCGTTATTGGAGTGGTAGGACGTCTCTGTGTTTGCTGTGTTATCACCAATAAGCTCAAATGGGATGGATTTATTTATAATTAATTCATGGCTATTTCTTAACTCATCACTATAGGTGATTTTAAGTGGTATCTTGTATGTTGTGGGAAATCCTGGGGGATTATTATAAGTATTGTTACCAATAACATTCCCAGCGCTATTAGCACTAATGGCAGCGCTAGTATTATTAGTAATAGTGTTGGTACTATTATTAGTCATATTAGTTTGACCAGTATTTGTACTGCCAGATTTTGGCGTAACCGAATCAATTGAGAAGGGTATACTAAATGGCGTAGGTGTGTTGACCGATAGTGTTCCAAGAAATTGAGAAGAACCTTGCAACAATTTATTTCCAATCTGCTGTTCGTTTCCAACTATTTGCGGAGTAGCCGATAATACTTGGAGATTTGTAAATAACGCCGGAGTATTTCCTTTATTTAAGAGATTTCCAACTAGATTAGGAGTGTTTCCAATATATCTAACAGCCAGATTGTTAGCTTCAATGTTTATGTCACCCACAACAACAGCTCCAATATCAAATGAATTTGTTTTACGTTCTTGGCCATTTTTTATATATTGAATATCAACTGTAAAGAATACAGGACTGCCTATTATTGTTGGAGAGGCGTATACTTTTGTAGATATCGTTTGACTTGAATTGCCATCTAGGCGTGGTATGCTCCAAGTGGTAGGCCCTATGATTTTAACGGAGCTGGATTGTGGAATAATAGATACTGCTATATCCGACAAAGTTTCAGGTAAAGTTATAATTCCTGTGTTAGAATTAGGATTGCTAAGATCCATTTTAAAGGACAGATTCTGAATCTTGCCAGCAGTTATTTGAACTGAGGATTGTGATTGATTAATATTAGTAGCCGCTGAAGATGTGGATATTGATTCCGGTTGCAGTGCTTGTACGAATACCTTATCTGGGAATGAAAAATATGTTACTATAATTTGAGAAAATAAAAGCACAACACAAAATAATAACGTGACGTTACTAGCCATTAAAATCAACATGTTATTGAATTTAGTAGTGTATCGTGTACTCAATTTATAAGACATCTCGCTACAAAAAATCTGGTCGGTGTTGATTTGGCATTTCTATTCATTTTCTTTATTTTTTAATCATTTTCAGGTATTGTTTATCCAATTTTACATCTCTCATTGAGATTAACGATAGATACGAATTCGGATTTCCTAGCATTTTATAGAATCCCCTAATAGATCTTTCAATAAGAGAATGTGACATACTTTGTTTGATTGAAAATATCTTTAGTACCTTAATAATAATACGTAACATAGTTATACGATCAAAAGAATTGGCCATTGCTAATATGTGGGAAGATATTTTTTGTTCAGCTCCATATTAGTTTAATGTCCATGTGGAGAAATTCTGGCTATCAAGAAGGGACTGGTGTAACATTTATATCACTTTGTGGCGAGGAGGGCAAAATCTGGATACCCACTATTTCATTTGCTATCTTCTTATTCCCGTATGCATCATTATATGACAAATCAACATTCAAGATTTCTAATGTACCTGCAGCAAGATTGTTTGGAAAGACAATTGTATCTATTGTTTTACCCTGTCCAGCTGGAATTGTACCCAAATTAAATGTGGTGCCCCCTAATATGATAATGGGTATAAGGCTAGATTCTTGAACAACATTTCTTGAGATATTACCTGCTGAGGCCGGAGTAATGACATTATTGCTTGTTGCAGATTCGGTTCTACTAGTTACCGTTGCAACAACGCCGGTAGCTGCATCAGAGCCAACATTATTTATTATTAGTTTTAATTTGTTACCAACACCCGGAATAGCATTTAAGACATTAATTGTATCATGGTATGAAGATAGATTTTTGCCAACGTCCTGAGATTGTAAACCTATTACATCTAGAATAACCTTACCACTTAACTCGAAGGGAACTTTTAGGGTTTGTGTTTTAGAATCAAAAGGTGTATGAACTATCTTTGCTTCAATATGGCGAACAGTATTGTTTTTTGTTCTATTCGTGTTATTATTATCTTCATCCAAACACTGGCTAAGTTCCAAACGAGAGCTCTTTTTTGTATTCTTTTCTATCTCAGACTTGCCCTTTTGTTCGTCAGTAGCTTTAAAGTAGCGAACAGTAAGATCGGCATTGTATTCTTTTCCTAGCTCAGCATTTTGCAGAATTTTTACTGGGAAATATAAAACGAAAGTCTGTCCAGGATTTACTTGTCCATCGTAACTAGATAGGGCTATATTAGAACCTTCTTGTTGTGGGGAAATAACTGACTCAAACCCAAGAGGCAAATCAAGCGAAGCCGTTATGCTTGTTAGTTCTACAAAACCTCGGTTAACTAACACTATCGCAAGAACAGAATCACCTTCTCCTGGATCCACCTCTACTCTTTTTACTGGGGCCAAAGCCTCGGCAGTAGTTTGTCCTGACGCAGCGCCAGCATCAACTCCACCCATTACGATATTATCAGTCCAGTAAGAATTTATGAATACGAGTTTTACCGAACCTTTTGTTATATTTTTGAGATCAGAAGTGTTACTGTCCGTTATCTTTTCCTTTGTCTTACTGTTAGATTCATTTGCATCTGGATTAACGCATACTGCAAGGGCATTAATATCATTATTATTTTTAGTCAATAATGCTGATACATTTGTCTCTTGCGAAGCTGAAAAAGAAGTATTAGAATTTGACGGAGAAGGCAATGATGAAAATGGAGATGATCGAGAAGGCAGTGCATATGTAGATGGTACACTTATAGTGTATGGCAGCTGCATCATGTTGACTACTAACACAAGGATAATCAATACTAACTTAATTATGGTACATTGATGGTTACCACTTAGTAACTTATTACAGATCTTACTTGTGAACATTCGACGTCTCTGGAAACATCAATCTCTTTACTCATATGCGTGTTGAAAGAATCTGTCATAAGAGTAGAAAATAAAATTGTTTTTGCCATATCTACAAGTAAAAGTAGTAATTTGTTCCTAATTCAAAAATTGAGCCTCATTTATGCATGGACAACCTAGTTAATTGGAATCTAGCAGACTCTGAGGCCGGAAGTGCTTTACGTGTTAACGGTCGATCAAAATCCCTACTTCCGTAAAAACTAAAATGAAACGAATTAAATCATCAATATATTTCTCCTACGTCCATAGTTCAAGTTAATATTTTCTATTGTTTGATTCAAAGGATCCGACGGACATGGAACCCGAATTGTTAACATTACGCTATATTAATTAGTAAAAAATTGAATCTCGTCTTGAAAAATACTGATGGACCACAGTAGTAAAGCCGAAGAGTTAACTACCGAGTAATAGAACTCATACTCCGGTGAATATGGCTCGAAGTGATTTAGAATTGATGCATCTACTGATTTTCCAATCCTGAGTTCAATCATTAGTCGGGGCGTCTGAATAATACATTTAGAGTATTATTACGCAATCGGGTACCTATCATTTTCATATCGAAAGTTATAGTTGGTAAAGGAATAACATTGACGAGATATCCTGTAGGACTGTCTAACTTAATAATAACTTCAGAGCCCAATCTTTTTATGTCATAGTCTTGCTTCTGGGTAAATGGAACCTTAACTGAGATTTTTAGATTTTTGGGAGGCTGGTCAATAACAGAGTATGGTTTACCAGTATAGAATATCATTGATGGATCATCGTCACCAAAAATAATATCAGCATTAGCTCGCAACATTTCAATTCCTGCAAGTTCAGTACTATGAAGAGGAACCTCTCTGATGGGGAGGGGATAAAAATTTGATTTGGCTTCTCTGACTTTAACATGTTGAAATTTTGTCCAATTAGTATAAAATTCATCTGACTTAACTTCAGAATCTTTATAGGGGAAAATCTTATTAATTATGGCTAGGTCAGTGTTGATTCCATATAAGCTTGCAGCCATGAAGGCCCTTTTGGCATTTTCTATGCTGAATGAATCTGGATTCGCAACCAATCTAAGGGTTGTTATACTATTGTCTTTAATTATATCTGAAAGCTGGTTAAGGCTATTGAATAAGTCCTTCTCATAGCGTAATATTTTATTCGGAATAGAAATCCCAGAAAAAGCTTGAAAAATTTCCGTAAATCCAGAAAAAGCGCCTAACAAACTAGTGACTCGATTACCAATCTTACCAACAAGTTTCGGAAAATAAAGATATCTCAGTGCTTCCCCTGATGCAGGCATATCCAACACTACAACGTCATGTGATCTAAGACGTATGACCTCCTCTACTTTTAGAAGAGAAAATAATTGTATCATTCCAGGCATCATCGCAATCTCGTAGGCTAGAACTTCATCGATACCTTTAGATGAAAACATAGAAGCAATATAGGAAATAACCTCACGGTAGCGAGTATTCATCTCTAATGTTGGATCAATTTGTAATACCTGAAGGCATGGAAAGACATCTATTGCGTTATTATCATTTCTATTTCGGGTAATTGTACTTTGTAGCTGAAATGCATCGTTTAATGTATGAGCAGGATCGGAAGATATAATCAACGTATTGTATTTTTTTTCAGCCAGCTTAATAGCAGTGGAACAGGAGATTACTGTTTTACCCGTTCCACCCTTACCAGTATATATTATAAGCCTCATTGATTCAGTTGTACATTTTGCACAGTTCCTATATAAATCTCCATTTAATTTCACAACGTATCATTATTTGAACTGATCCTGTTTTTAGGTCGGATACTATTTTGACAATGTAGAACTAGAGCTATTAAAGCTAATATTTATCACATTTGGAAATTATGAGTTCATGCGACACTACTTTGCTAGTTGAGGGACCTAGTACATTAATGTTTTCAGTGTGAAGAATCAATGTAAAAGGACCGAACTATAATAATAACCATTCATTCACTCTACTTCTTTCAAAATCTAATTTCATTTTGTATGATTCAGCTGATGGTTGTTCAAGAATAGTAATAGGACCATCCTCCTGGTAAAAATCTGCAGCAACATATCCTGCCTTCTCATTTCCAACTTCCATAAAACAGAAACCTTTCCCGTCGAATCGTTGGGGTGAAAATTTATTTTTGTCATTTACGATATCATCTACTATCTGTTGGCTCACTACTTTTGCTTGAGCTTCAGCAAATACTCCAGCTTTAGGAATAGCCACATTTTCGTTTACCTTAATTTCTGTTACATCCCCTATCGCAAAAACATTTTCATAGTCTGTCTTAAGACTGAACTTGTCAACTTTAATCCATTTTTGTCCTTGCTTAACGAGACCAGAATTCCTTACTACATCAGGTACTTTGTGAGGGAGAATGCCTATAAGCACATCATAATTTATCAAATTACCATTTTCAAACTCTATCATTTCCATATTTAGTACTGTTCGTATTTTATGAAACGGATGGAAATTTATATGGTTATTATTAAGTAAGTTAAGAACATCTTGACTCACTTTTGCTCCAGCTACTGGTAAAGTAATCGGTGCTGGTGTATAAATATCGATATCAATTGAGCCTCTTGTACCATTCTTAACTAATATATCATTTATCAGCAAAGATGCCTCATAAGGTGCTGGGGGACACTTGTACGGAACAGACGCTATGCAAATAGCTATTTTACCCTTCTTTAATGAAAGTAGTTTTTCCCTTAGTTTTGGAACTTGTTCTGGATCATACAGATTAAACCCTCCATTTTCTAGAAAACCACCTACTTCATTAGTGGCATATTCGCTACCTAACGCAATAATCAGATAGTCATATTTTATTTCAGGAGTTAAAGATCCTGTAATCTTAACAGCCTTTGATGACAGATCAATTTCCGTTATTTTATTATTCAGATAAACTATTCTTCTATTTCCCAGCCTATTCAAATCAATTTTAGAATCATCAAGTGTCCTTATACCACTTAAAATCCATAAATTTACAAGCCCCATCATAAAATAGTTTTTTTGATCGATGATACTAATTTTATAATCTGTTGATGTTGATAATGAGGAAAGCTTTTTCCGCAAGAAATTTGCTGCCGTTAATCCTCCAAATCCAGCTCCTAAAATTAAGATACGTTTTCCTTCAGGCATATTCCAGAATCTATCAAGTCGGATCTAAGGTAAAAGTATTTTTACATTTTTGTAAGATCCAGATATTTCAGAACTAGTATTAAATACTGCTAATTGTGAGAGCAAGAGTAGAGATATCATTTGATATCTGGTCATAAATTCGAGTAATAAGGATTTTAGAAATAATAAGAGTTAGGTACTAGTTATCGGCATTATCAGAGTTTTTGTTGTCGTTAGATTTGGATAATTTATCTTTGAAATAATTTGCATCCTCAGAACAGTGCAAGATTTCTTGGTCACCAAGATTTCCACCTATTTTTCCTGCTAGGTTT
>JAJPIN010000072.1 GCA_021324715.1 Nitrososphaeria archaeon | reverse complement strand
TCAACCAATTCTACTAATAGGATTAAGGGAAGAATAATCGGTGAAAAAGGTAAAGCTAGAAAAAATATAGAAGAGTTAACTAATACATTTATTTCTATATACGGACATACGGTTTCTTTGATCGGAAACTATGAAGAAACAAAGTTGGCTCTTGATGCAATAATGTTATTAGTCAATGGAAGATCTCATAAGACAGTTTACGAAATGCTCTATCAAGCAAAGAGAAAATCAAAAATTGAAAAATTACAATTATGGGAAAAATAATCGATAATATTTAATACTCGTTACTAAGATAAGAGTGTACGAAATTTACCCGTGGTGTATTATCTTTATTCACAAATTTAAATAAGTTGTTTTATTTGAAGTTTGGCATAAATCGCTTCAAATCAGGTCTGAATTCTAATACGACATAAAATTGGCCTAACTAAAGAATCGATAGACACATGTTACGTATTACAAGTGCATAATGATTGTAAAATAGAAACGAACATCTAGACATTAAATTTGCCGATTCATTTTGGTTGTAGTAATGAAATAAGCCAATGCCTGGATTTTATTTATTGATCTTTCCACCTGGTGAAAAGTTCATGCTTTATTTTTAGTTGATCGAGAATTTTCCCAACCAAATGATCTATAATTTCATCAATAGTGGATGGTTTATGATAGAAGCCAGGCATCGCTGGAAGTATGATCGCGCCGGCATCTTGTAACTTGATCATATTTTCAAGATGAATTCTCGAAAGAGGTGTTTCTCTTGGAACTAGAATTAAAGTACGTGATTCTTTTAAGGTAACAGATGCAGCACGAGAAATGAGAGTATCGTCATAACCATTTGCAATGCTGGATAGGGATTTCATGCTACATGGTACTATAACCATACCGTCATGGAGGAATGATCCACTTGAAACGGCGGCGTCTAGCTTGAAATTATCGTAATTTACAGAAGAAAGAGATTTTACATATTCTAAAGTTTTATGTGTTTCAGTTTCTATATTTCTTTTTGCCCACTCACTGATTATGAGATATGTCTGAATATTAATAGAGTGAAGTATCTCTAAGAGTCGTATTCCATAAATAACACCAGAGGCTCCAGAAAAGCCAACAACAATTTTATCATATTTTGTTTCCGACTTCAATATTCAAAATATTGTTGAACACTTATTTATTGTTGTTATTGATTGAACAGCATGCTAACAGTATTTGGAACCATTGCATTAGATACTACTCGTACGCCATTTCATACCGTTGAAAGAATGTTGGGGGGTACTGCTACATTTGCATCAATTTCGGCATCAAAATACGTACCCACATCCATAGTGGCGATAGTAGGAAATGATTTTCCTGCATCGTTTCTGGAGATCCTAAGAAGGCGTCTTGATATTAGAGGTTTAACAATCAGTCAAACTGAAAAAACTTTTCATTATGATTCTTCCTTCGACCATGATCTTTCAAAAAGGACCACTAATAAAACTGAGCTAAATGTCATATCAAATTACCAATCGACAATACCAGATGAATATGTTGATTCAGAATATGTTTATCTAGCAAATAATGATCCAGTGCAAAATATGAGAGTATTAGCATTATTTTCCGGACCAAAAATGATAATTTGTGATACAATGGATTTTTGGATAATGAATAAAAGAGATGAGGTGATGAGGATGATAAATAAAGTTGATGGCATAATTATAAATGAATCAGAGGTCAAATTGCTGTTTAAGGAGAGCAATATTTTCAATTGTGCTCGATTGTTAGTATCAAAAGGTCCTGCGTTTGCTGTAATTAATAAAGCAGAAAATGGGTCGCTGCTTTTCTATAATAATGAATTTTACCCACTACCAGCTTATCCGACTGAAATCATAAAGGATCCTACTGGAGCTGGTGATTCTTTTGGTGGAGCTTTTATTGGGTTCTTGTCACAAAATGAAAATGTGGATTCAAAAATATTGAAAAATGCCGTATTACATGGAAATATTATGGGCTCGTTTGCAATTGAGGAGTATGGCGTTGAAAAGATTGTTAGTATTAATGCCGATGATATCAAAAAAAGACATGAAAAATATAAAGAAATATTCTCATTCTAGCAGCTCTTCTTATCTTGTTAGTTTTAAGAATTCATTCGTATTATTTATTAGTAAACCCCTGACAACATTGAAGATGTTAATCTAATAATTTAAAAAATGACGCTACACAAATTTGACAAAATTAAGGAGGCCCTTATATCATGGATTAATTTATCAGAAATTGAAGCGCAATGTTTCCTATTTCTGATTCTTAATGGAAAAACACCACTTGACAAAATATCTACTGCTCTTAATCTTTCCCTTGAAATGACGAGTGATACGCTAAATAGTCTAATTGAGAAAGGACTGATTTTGGAATTGACTAGGGAATATCAATCGTTTCACCCTAAATTTTCAATCATAAATGCATATCGCCTTCATTGTCAAAGAACAGGCACTGAATTCAAAAAGAACACCCATATTGATAATTTGGCTAGCGTGCTAGAAAAAGTGCAGGATTCTGCAAGAACTAAATAGGGCAATTAGATTCCATTATTTGTCTAATGTCAACCATCCCAGAGAACAAGGTGGTCTATTTTGGAGTGATTAACATTAATGAAAATAATAGGACAATAGGAGCCGTTGATATCTGGAGAAATGTTATAGATAAAAAATTATATTGTGAAGAGAAACGATTGGGTATTTTAGAAATAGTAGACTATATCGGGATGCCTTCCATTCCAGATGATCAAGAATGGGCCGTAGCCATCAATAGAAATAGGGCGGGTAAGGAGAGGTGGAAATTAATAGGAATAATAAAAGATGGAAGATTATCGTTCTTAGATACTGACGACGAAACATCGGTTGAAGTTCAGGTCTCAGATTACAAGATAGTAGATGACAATTGGTGGAGTTTTTTAGTGTCCAAGAATGTAAATAGAAGTATCGAAATTACAAATGAGGCAAACCCAATGTGATAGCTGACTCGTATCCTTCTGATGAACCGGAGATATACGTAGAAAATGCTCACGGCGGAGAGTATGCAAGTAAACTAAGAGGTTACTTTGTTATTAAAGATACGAAATTAAAGTTCAACGCGATTGCCTTTGGAAGAATAGGGGGTCATAATATTAGTCTCAACTTGACAAAAAAAACTTTGTCCAAATTGAAAGAACTCGGTTATGATACCGAGAATTTCCAACTAGTCCTGCAACGAAAACTTGTAGAGGGAGAAGTAAACCTCATAGATCCTACAACCAAAAAACAAATCAAACCATAGAATCCTGTAATGCTGTCTTGCATTTGCATTTATTTCTCGATTCTGGAATGCTCGGTATGAATTTTGCAAGCAGTTCCTTTATTTTATTGGCGTTTTTTGTGAGAACCTCAAGAATTTCTTTAGAAGAAACCGGATTTTCATACCAGACATCATAGTCAGTAACCGTTGCAATGGAAACGTAGCATATTTCCATTTCTCTTGCAAGTACGCATTCTGGGATGAGTGTCATTCCAATAATATCCCCTTGTAAAATATCTTTAAAATATTTTGATTCAGCCTTTGTTGAAAAACGAGGACCTTCAATGCAAATATAGGTAGATCGTTCATGGACATCATAATCTAGCTTTTTACCAACTTTTACAAAAATGTCTCTTAATTCATTACAAAAAGGATCAGCGCATGACACGTGGCATACTTGCCCTTCATCATAAAACGTATAGTCTCTTTGTTTAGTAATATCTATAAATTGATCCGGTAGAACAACATCTCCAGGCTTATATCTATCACGTAGACTTCCTACTGCCGATGGCGCTATGATCCTTGTTACACCTAATGAATGAAGAGCCCAAATATTGGCTCTACTATTGACCTTGTGTGGAGGTAGGGTATGTCCTTTACCATGACGCGGAATGAATGCAACTGATCTGCCTTCATATTCTCCGATCGTTATCAAATCAGAAGTGCTACCATAGGGAGTAAAGATCTTTATTGATTTTGAATTATCAAGCAATTCAGCATTATAAATCCCAGTTCCCCCTATAATGCCGATTTCAGAATGGTAATTTTTCAAAAGTCAGTCATACTCCAAAATGCAGTTAACGTCATATCCATGTTTTTTTAGTGTATCCATCCCATCCAAATAGTTTAAACAAATGATAAAGACGAATCCAACAACTATGCCGCCCAATTTTTCCACAAGCGAAGCGGCTGCGACTGCAGTGCCTCCTGTTGCAAGCAAGTCATCTACAATTAGAATTTTCTCTCCATCCAGAATCGCATCATTTTGAACTTCCATGATTCTAGTACCATATTCAATGCTATAGGGTTGTTTAATTGTAGGACCTGGTAATTTTCCTTCTTTTCTAATTAGAACTAATCCCTTACCAAGGCTCTTCGCAAGAAGCGATCCAGGTATAAATCCACGTGATTCAATTGCAGCTATTTTATTTACTTGAACATTTCCACACATATGGAATAATTTTTCATCAAGATAATTTAATGAATCTGGAGTCATCAGAAGTGGATTTATGTCTTTGAACTTAATTCCCTTGGTAGGAAAATCATTCCAAATTCTAACCAGATCTTTAAACTGAATATTATCCATTATTGATTGGTTTTCATATCCTATCCTGCTACATAATTAACGTTCCGATAAAATATACATTTACAATAATAAAACCAATTCAAACAATCATGACTACTAATAATCAAGCAGGCGTTAGAAATTAAGTTGTACTTAATCCGAATATTCTATCAAAATATTCCGATTGCTCATTCACTATTTGAGAAGATTCACCTTCATCAATCCCTGCGAGATCTTTGGCTAATTTTTTCTTGTAGCCTAGTTGCATTTGTCTAGCAATTTGAATCCTTTGTGCTTGTGGTGATCCTGCACCATGCATTGATTCTGTAAGATATCCAACTGCGTTGCGTCCAAGTGTCATATTCTCAATGAGTCTTAAAATTCTCACCCTATTTTCTGTAGAAACTCCTTTTCTACCCCTCAGGTATTTCTCAAGAAGTGGTCCTGTATTAGGACTGCGAAAGTCCTTTTCAGAAGGCATAGTGACCATCAGACCTCCGGCAATATCTTGCGCAAGTCTGCCAATTTCATATGGAAATCTCGTTACATTGTGTTTACATACATTTGCCAGCATGTCGTCATTTTGATAGTTTCCGGATAATGTTTTATGTGCTTGATATGATGATGCTATCCCGGCACCGAAAATAGTTTCGTTAAGGTGAGTCATCTCGACGAGTTTATCTTTGATATGCGACGCATTGGAAATTCCATTATAATCAGCAATTGAGGCAGCAGCACCAATCAAGACATCCCCTAATCCAGTTTTGCAAACATAACTACGTCTATGATAACAAGTAAACCTCTCAACTAACATAGAAGCAAATTCGTATTCCCCATCCATGAAGACTAAATCATTTGGAATGAAGGCATTATCAAAAATTATCATTGCTTCTTGCCCTGAAAATTTAGAATTTCCCGCGTCCAAGTCCCCACTCTCCATACTACGAGTATCGCAGGACTGTCTGCCATAGATATAAGTAATTCCCTCTGCATCTGCGGGTATAGCTCCAACAAATGCATATTGCTTATCCTCATCTCTTAGTCTCATAGTAGGCATCACCAGTATCCAGTGTGAATTGATGCATCCAGTTTGATGAGCCTTTGCACCAGAAATGTAAATACCATTTTGATCTCTCTTTGAAATATGAACAAACAGATCTGGATCCTCTTGTTGCGAAGGACTTAGGCTTCTATCACCCTTAACATCAGTCATCGCTCCACCAATTACTAGATTGTCATCTTGCATTTTCTTTACAAATGTTTTAAAACGTTCATGATATGCAGTACCAAATTTTTTATCAATCTCAAATGTTGTTGAATACAGTGAATTCAATGCATCCATTCCTACACATCTTTGAAAACAGGTCCCTGTAAGTTGGCCCAGTTTTCTCTGCATTCTGTTTTGATTTACCAGATCATCAGCACTTTCGGCAATGTGTAAAAATCGGTTGACTTCTTTACCTGTAAGTGAGGATCGTGCAGACGCCAATTCAGGAGAAGTAGAAGCAACATTATAAGTCTCAGCTACAGCATTAATTGAAGGCCTGATCATAGGATGATCAACGGGCTCTTTTACTAGTTCGCCAAAAAGGTAAACTTTTATTTTGCGCCCTCTCAAGCTTTGAATATACTCTTCACCTGTCCTAATTGGCATAATAATTAGATTTCACCTTGATAATATTTATATATTCTCAAACCGCCCATTTTTTGCTAAATTTAAGAAGAGTCTATTTTTTAGCTCCTAAAGTCCTGTTTTTGAGCCTCATGTGTTTTCCATGGCACTTTCTGCACCTTGAAGCAAGTATAGGATTTTTTCCACCACAATCAAAACATATTTTATAAAATAACCTTCTCTGTTGTGCAATGTGTTTCTTATTCGCATCAGTTATTGGCATTCAGATATGGTTTTTTTATCCTAAATTTTTGTTTTTCGAAATTTGATGCTTAATTTGCACTTTACAAACGTTTAGAAATTTTTCCTGTAATGAAAATTTTGTTCAATAATTAACTTTAGTCGTTATCTGATTCCTGGCATAAATTGTCTATTTAGAATCACAGTGAGCTTATACATCTGGATTATCGTCTACAACTTGAAAATTATATTGATCTCGAAATTCATGATGAAAAGCTTATCTGCAATGACCTCTCTAATAATAGTATGTCTTCTGAGCAGTCAAGTAAAACTGCTAAAAGGATAAGTACATGGAAATGTGAAATTTGTGGAAAAATGTTTGATAATACGGATGTGTTAAATTATCACAAACTTCTTGAACACAGTGAACATAAAAGACCGCCTATAGGAATTGGGTAAAAATATGTGTTTATTTTCAATCAGTATTACAGTATCCACTACCAAAAGATGTTGCTAGTTTAGAATTGACGATAGAAAATGGCAAAATTGGGTCAGACTGATCTATTTTTATGAATCTAGCCAATCTTTACCAAAGGGAGTAATTCATAAACTACTCTTTTTCATCCAAGGTCTGACAATTTTTATTACTGACATCGCTTCCATATTACTAATGTTCGGCAAAGCTAAATGTAAAATATGTAGTCAGAATGTTAGGTTTGCGCTCAGACACCTAAGACAAAGGCATCCTGAAATTTTGAATGATAAGGACATTGTTAAATTAAGAATGGAAACTGTAATGAAAAGATACTTTATCTTGCAATAAGTGAATTTGTACAGAATATATGATGATATGACAGAAACTAGCTTAGATATGAAACTAAAGAGTCGTAAAGCAAACTATGAATTGGAAAAAGCTTTTAAACTACAAGCTGATATGAGGCTAGCAATCGTATTATATGAAAATAGAAAGTGCGTTAAGGGATCAATATAGAAAATTAGCCAAAGACCAAGGCTACAGGAGTAGGTCTTCGTATAAGCTACTAGAACTTGTTAAGAAATACAACGTAGTGAAAATAAACGACTCCATTTTAGATATTGGGTGTGCTCCAGGGGGATGGCTGCAAGTCTCAAAGAAATATTGTGGTTTAAATGGAAAAGTTGTTGGTATAGATAAAAGCCCAGTCCGACCGATTGCTGGAATTTCAGTAATTCAAGTTGACATAGAGGATCCAAATGTTTTGCAAATTATTAAGCAAAGATTTCCAATTTCATATGACGTAGTACTATCCGATCTATCCCCTAATGTTAGTGGAATTTGGCATTATGATCACGAGAGGCAAATATCACTTACGTTACTTGCATTAGACATTTCAACAAAGGTATTGAAAGTTGGCGGCAATGCGATATTCAAGATCTTTGAGGGGGAATTTTCAGGAAATGTAAAACAAGAGGCGTGCAGAATATTTAAGAAAGTGACAACAAACAAACCAAAGGCGAGCAGACAGAAAAGTAGTGAATTTTATCTTGTTTGTTCATCATTTTGTGGGACTGATAATAGCCCAAGATATTGCAAAAACTAGAGTCAGTCATAAATTAAAAGCTAAATTAAAGCGATTCACCGACACCAGGGGTTTCTCTCTCAAGTTTAGCAATCTTCTTTGCTAAATTCTCCATAGTACCGGGAATATGACATTTACACATGCAATCCAGACATTCAAGGTGCCTATTATTCTTGCAATCGCTTGAAATGGACGTAGTGCTCATCAATATTGTGGAAGCAAGAATGAATATATAGTGTTTCCTAGAACATCTCAAGAATCTCGTGATTATTTGTTTTTTACAATACAATCGACTACTTAAAACTTTAGAAAGATTCTATTCAATGAATAACATGTAACTTCCTACCTTATTCTTTAAATTTAATGGAATATATTTCAAATTGAACCATGAAGAACTATGATCTGAGATCTATCTGGATTTGTAAAGAATGTAGATCTACTTTTTCATTTCGTTCTGATGTTGAAGAACACGTCGATAAATTAGGACATAGTAAGATAAATGAGTACGACATGATGTCTGGAAAGCTATTAAGCGAGGAATAATCCTTCAAGATTGAACTTTTTCAAAAACTTCGATTCATGAACCTAATTAATAGTTAATATAAAGAAAAAATTGAGTAGATTTTGAGCCGGGGTCGCCTAGCCTGGTAGGGCGCAAGCCTGGAACCTTTAATGTATCGAAAGCTTGTGACCTGTGAAGGTCTCGAGGGTTCAAATCCCTCTCCCGGCGCACTTTATAATCATATTCACGGTCCAAGTGATGTTTAACTATTCTACAAGCTGCACTGTGTTAACAAATATAACAATAATTCACTCAAAAAAAGTACTGCTTAAATTAGTGCTCATTCTACTAGTTGTAGATAAGAGATGTACTATAAGATTATCAACGGTAAAAAAATAGTTGTTGCTTTAATTGCACTTGTAGCGGTTGCACTATCTCCATCACTTGTT
>JAJPIN010000186.1 GCA_021324715.1 Nitrososphaeria archaeon | reverse complement strand
GTAAAATTTTTCAGCATCATCAAAAATAGATTCATCACGATTTGCTGACCCAATCCAAATTATTAATCTTTGTCCCCGTTCTATTCTCTGTTCTCCAATACCTACATCCTCTGCAGCGAAACGAATCAAAGCTTGAACAGGAGATCTGTATCTAAGTGTTTCATCTATTGCAGATGTAATTAAAGGATAATCATTCGGGTTGTCCTTGCTGATCATGTGGCCATTGTGGTGAACTAATAGCTTCTCTAGCTGGCTTGGATTATCAATTAGGGAACGTATCATATTGCCTATTAAGTTTACAGTCGTCACATGACCTGCCAAAAGTAATAGAGAACAAAACGCAAGTATTTCATCTTCAGTAAGCTTATTGCCATCCATTTCTGCTTTAAGTAAATTGCTTATTAGATCATTACTGGGGACTTTGTCTACTTTTCTTTTTTCAATTATATCGATAAAGTAAGAATCCATTTCGGTTTGAACTCTCTTGAAGATCTGTTCTGACCTTTTATCAATAGGTAGATTACTGTTACTAGAGGTAGTAGAACCAATTAATTCGTCAGCCCATCTCTTAAAGGCATCCTGGTCGTCTGATGGGATACCTAGCAACTCTGCAATTACTGTAACGGGTAATGGATAAGCCAAATCGTTAATGAGGTCCATAGAACCTCTCTCAATGACATTGTCTATCATATCATGAGATATCTCTTCAATCCGGGGTCTTAATCTCCCGATTGTCGTTGAAGTAAATGCAGAGGATATTACACTCCTTAGCTTATTGTGATAGGGAGGATCAGAAGTGAGGATACTAGGTCTCACAGATTCACGTTCTTGTTCTTTCTTATTTTGTATATGTTGGTTCATTTGTGCTTGTTCAATATTGATTAATTTTTGAAAATCTGAAGAAAAATGTCTGTAATTTGTTAGGACGGATTGAATATCCTCGTAGCGAAAAATCCCCCAAACTTTATTTTTATCATCATACACAATGGGATTTGATTTTCTCATCTGTGCATAAAATGGAAAAGGGTTTAGTATTTGATCTGGAGGAGGAAATATATTCATCCACATATCTTGGCTCTGGTAATGTATATAGTTAATAGAAGATTTTCGAGCGTTTCATACTATTTTGACTGAATCTGCGTATTTGCCTTACAATCATGTGTTGAACCATCCTAATTGAAGGCTAACGATTTACCCACTTGATCACTCTTTCGTATTTTTTGTTACGAAAAGGTACATTTCTCAACAAAAAACAATTGCAAACTAAAAGTAGGTGGTAAATTGTATTTGGTTATAAATATCTATGAGGGTGAACTTGTTGCAGTGATAAAGAAAAAATGAGTTAATTATATTTTTCTTTCAATCAATATGCTATTTCTTCTTTTAAAAAGCCTATGGTAGGAAAGATTATTTTTATTGACCCAATCTGTCTTCCTGTTAGGCTTGAACTCTTTTATAATTTATTGAGCCCGTTAGTACAACGCTTCAACACTGCAACTGGTGGGGCTCGGTTGTATCTTGTTCATTAAACTGCCTGAGTGTCAAACCCACCAGTTGCTAACCATTCTTAGTTTTATATAGATTCTGATCCAATTCCTAGTTGTTACCAATTCAGATGATATGGACAGGAATATGTCTCTATCTAAGTTATAAATAATATTTTGTCCAGAAAAAATGTACATGTCTTCAAAAAAAGAAAAAGATAGAGTAACAGAAATCATTAACACCACTTTAGACGAGACAAAATCCTCAGTAAACAAGACAACAGAGGAAGCGAAGAAGGAGGTTCCACAATATACAAAAGCCGTAACCGAATATCAACAAGAAACTATTGAAGCCACAAAGGATATTGCAGATAATTTTCTAGAATCACAAAAACAGGTCATCAATTCGATGCAATCCCTGTGGATACCATATATTGAAAATATGCAAAATGCATACTGGTCATATTGGACACCAAAAAGGGCTACAGAAAATTATACAAGAGCGGTAAGTAACATGACCGATAGTTCAATTGCAGCAACCAGATTGGCCAACAATTTCATGTTTTCTAGCATGGAAGCGTGGAGAACAACCGTAAAACACACAAGAGACAATGCAATAGAAATTTCAAGGTTAAATGCAAACTATGCAAGGACACTTCAAAATGCTGCCATGGATAATTTAAGAGACTATCAAGCAAGAGCGTATCAGACAAGAGATTATCAATTCAGTTAAGTATTGTTACTGCAAAGCGAATCAGTTACGGTCAGGACCATAGAAATTTCTTTTTATTTTTGTTTTTGTTTTATTTCGAATCAGATAGTTTCTTTTGAGATCTTTCCCAAAATTTTATTAATAATAAAGTTTTATACATCTGGTGAGTTAAGCCGGATGTCGATGAATAAGAAGCAACCACTCGCCAGATGTCCTGATTAGGAAAACATTTTGCACTGCCATTGTTTATAAGACTTGACACGATTTGTTACGTTAGACATCATACCAATTATAAATATCACATAAATCGGCATCTAATATGACACAAAACCCTATATACAGAAAACGGAGTGGAGTGGAACACTCGTGAATTTATTTTTGGTTTTAATTTTTAGAGAGGTCACAATTGCGCATTAGAACTTACTATAGGCTAGGTTGAAGTGTTATTTTTTGACATATATTATATGATATTCACAGAAATTTATTTCTGAGTAAATTTTTTTTATTAGAATAGGAAATAAAGTTATCTGATTAATCTCTTTGCTGTATGTCATCAAGGGATATAGTTTACATAAGAGAATTTGATAAATTTGACAGTGTAGGCAATACTCTTTGTAGAAATACTGGTTGTCAAAATTTAATTAAATACCCTTATAGGAAATATTGTTCAAAAGAATGTAATAGACAGTTTGAGAGATGGTATTACCATAATTTTTATTGGGATAGAGTGCGTTCTGATATATTTAAGAGAGACAACTACACATGTCAACTTTGCAGTAAAAGGTATCCATATACATTCAGAAAAAAGTTCGCAAGATCACGTGGACTGGAATGCGATCACATAGTTCCAAGATCGCTTTACGAAAAATTAGGATATAGATTTGATTCGCTCGAAAATAAGGTCAAAACAATAATAGAATTCCTTCACAATCATGACAATTTGAGAACACTTTGTAGAGAGTGTCATAAAAAGGTAACAAAAGAATACTTACGCAGTAACACGAATGCACATTAACAAAAAGTTAACTTTTACCCTTCAACTACGTTACCAAGTTATTTAGCTTCTTTTCATACATTTTCTTCTTCGTAGCGCGTATTTCTATAATTGCACTATATTACTTATATCAATTGGGGCTTGGAAAAGTACCTATCTGGGGCTATGTTCACAGTTATTTATACTATTATGCACTCACACTATTATGGTCTTAAATACACTAATTTATATCGCGCTGGTAATTATTGTAATTATAGTAATTGTAGTCCTGCTCAGATTCCTATTTAACGTACTATTAGTTATGCCAGTAACGTTAGAGCATGATTATGTAGTAAAATACGCTGCTTCTATCTATTTGCCTAGCTGAAATCTATTAACAGAGTAACGAATGTTGAGAGTGAGTGAGTGATAATTTGATAACAAGCAAAATTCTCAATCAACCAATTTTACATCCAAACATCTGGAATTAAAGTGTCAAATGTAGCTTCCGACAAGTTTCTTTTGAAACTTTTTGAAAAAACTGCAGAAATAGGAGAAATAAGTTATTTCAACAAGTACGACATTGGAAAAGAAGTAGGCCTATCGGACAAACAAGAAGTAGATCGTATTACCGAAATTTTACATGTTGATGGGTTTGTATCATATAATGAGGTTATGCCTTCAAAAGTTCAAATTACCAGCAAGGGCAAGAAAAGATTAGAGAACAATCAAATTTGAGTGGTTAATTCAGCTACGATAAGTCCCTTCCATAATAATATCCTTTAACGCCTTTCTGTCATTTGGTTTTTCCTTATCTTGCAGCTCAGTTGGGAGATTTTCTTTTGATCCTCTTTTCCCAATTGCAATCATTGCCATTACTTCAAAATCAGCAGGAATTCCTAATTCAGTTTTTGCCTTTTCATAATCAAAACCTTGCATGCCATGTGCGACAATACCTCTAGATGAGGCTTCTAATGCCAGATTCTCCCATGCTGAGCCAGTATCAAATTGATGAGTTCTTGCCGGCTTTTCATTAAATTCAAAGTTTTTTCTAGATATTACTACTGCTAGTAGGGCAGCGTTTTTTGCCCAGGTCTTATTTACGTCAACCAGCAAATTAAACAATCTATCCCAGTGTTCTGTGTTTCTTTTCGCATAAATAAATCTCCAAGGTTGATTGTTAAAAGATGAAGGAGCCCATCTAGCAGCTTCAAAAAGTGACATAATGTCGTCATCGCCCAACTCTTCACCTGTCATAGACCTAGGTGACCATCTACTAAGAATGAGAGGATTGATTGAATATTCACTCGTCCTTTTGGTCTGGATTTCTGATTCCTGCATAAAATATCAATATCATTTCATAAGTATTATTGATTTCTCCTCAATATTCAGGCCAAAAAAGTATTACTCATTGTTACGTTTATAGGTAGAATTACTGCAGTGACTGCAGTAGTTCATGAAACAACCTTATTACTGTCCTTATTGCGACCAGGTTTCAATGAGAAAGTGGAATTTATCAACACATATGCAGAGAAGACATAAAGGACAGTGGGATCCGTTTAAAATGGGAAAGGAAACCGTTCTGACGGATTCTGTGTACCCTACTCAAAATAATAATAAATACGAATCATTTTTGCCGCAATTTAATCTGTCAGATCCATTCGAAACAATGGAAAGATTAGTTAAATTTAAGAATCTAACACAGGACCTAGAGCAATTCAGTAAAATGGAGCTTTACTTTATTTTATCTAAAATTATTAACCTACTCCAATCAAAATGATTCTTGGTCTGTATGACTGGAATTTAAAATCATTAGCTGTGCAGCGTTCAGTATACTCGTTTATCCTGTTCATAAATAAGCGTTAGGCATTTAAGCATATTATTTTGGCTTGTATCCGAATTAGATTATGATATCGGAGCAATTGAATTCATTATCAAAGTATAAGCAATAATTAGCTCCCAACATGTTTCGCCATTTAACGTTTGATTCCTTTCCTAAGGCAAATTTGAAATATAATTGAACCACTTCAATATCCCACACAAATACTGATCTCAAAGTAATACGAAGAAAATGTAAATTATGCGCTTCGACTTGGCGTATGAAACTAAATAAACCTGTGCAAGAACTTTCTATTGAAGATGCAGGTGCCTAAGGTTACTATCTCGCAATTTTTTGTACATTTTCCTTTTTTGCACACATGTTATTCAATTAATTTAGTGACGTGCTTTTTATTTTCAATATTTGTATCATACACATCTGTATCACAGCTAGCTTTAGCTCAGCAAATAACTTCGTCGGTGTCATCTGAAGCATTGATAAAAAGACTTCTTTCTGAAGCCATAGAGAAATTAGATAGCGGTAATTCCAGCAAGACCGTACAGAATCTATTATCGGTCCAGCGATTGATTGTTCAAAATAATGATAATTCTACCTCAACTCATGACTCGATGTTACTTATTCGTGAAACTGTGGCTGCTATATTGAATGGAAGATCGGATATAGCAAAAACAAATTTGAGTTTGCTGGATAAACAATTAATTCCACAACCCCAGGGCAATGTAAGTTCCGTTACTAGTCCTGTGTTAAAAACTGTACCTTCTAATCAGTCAGCGGGATTAATTAATCAGACGAAAGCAGTTACTAGTCCTGTGTTAAAAACTGTACCTTCTAATCAGTCAGCGGGATTAATTAATCAGACGAAAGCAGTTACTAGTCCTGTGGTAAAAACTGTACCTTCTAATCAGTCAGCGGGATTAATTAATCAGACGAAAGCAGTT
>JAJPIN010000159.1 GCA_021324715.1 Nitrososphaeria archaeon | reverse complement strand
TTTTGATAATCCTTTAACATTTTTTTGTGCCTGCTGAAAGTGCTAACACATTTCAGCAACTGATTACCAGACCTGACAGAAGCACTTCTTGGCTCCTCTATTAATCTTATATAGTAAGCCGATTCATCCGTCTTAATGAGAGAAGCAAGATCCCTTTTCTTACAAGATTCATAAGCGTTGCCTAAGGCTGTACAATCACAGGGTCCTACTACCTGTTTTAAGTAGATGGTAATAAATTGAGAGATATCATTACTCTTTAATTTCTTTACTTGTAATAGTGCTTCTAGTCCGTTGGATGTTGCATACAACCCCGTGGGAAAAAAAGAGTCAGACATCTGCAATAAACTGATGTCTCCATCAATAATTTCAGTGTCCATGAATATTATAACCCGAGTCAGGTTCAAAAATTATGTTCTCTTTTTTAATATCAAGATGACTTAACTTGGAAAATATCTTTTGAAATAGTTCAATCTCAGATTCGGACTGGATTGGGAAATATATTTTACCGTTTGTAATCTTTATTGGTCTATGCATGTTTCCAATAGTATGACCAAGTTTGATTGCAATATTGAACAATTGGTCAGCTGCTATATTACTTTCCAGAGATATTATAGCTACATTTTCGGGTACCCTTTTTGCTATAACCATCTTCTCTTCTGTCAGCAGGACTACGTCACCGTCATTGATATGCGAACCGGGAGGCAAAGTAAGAGCTAAATCCGTACCCCGATCTGATACTTTTCTGAGTCTGGATCTTTCAGCTTCTAACCTGGTTACTTCAATTCTCTCAACGTGGTCACTTCTCAACATGGCTTGATACCTAACTTTAAGATGCGAATCGGAATTTATGTTCCCGACTATCTTGTCGGTATGAATCATCGCCCGTAAGCCCTAGTCATAGGTCTTCTGAATAGATTTGCGTCACGGCAATTATGATTTCCATATATTGGGATTGGAGAATCAATTTACTATACACTAACTTTGCTGTAAACTTGATTTTTATGAGATAACACGGTTGTTCCTGTCCAGCACTACACTACTTAACTGTATTTCCAACTGAATATTTTAATTCGATCAGCCTTCCTGAAATTAGTCCCAAAAGTATTCCATAAATCAGATGGAAAAAAAAGGATCCTATTATTACGATAGGATATAGCCCTTGGAAATGTTTTGCGATTACAAAGATGTATTGGTTTGGAGCCGAAAAATTGAACATATTTAATTTAGGTTGTGTGATATACGCAGTTAAGGGCAAGAATAATATCAACCAAAGTGATATCCCTGTTATAATTCCTAAAATTGTTCCACGTTTGATACCAAATGGGATCAATTTATCCCAAAATAATGCTCCTTGACCAAGTAAATTTCCGGCTACAGTACCAGTAGCAAAATGCAATAAAAGACCTACATAAGGCGATGTGGTGGAATCATAAAAGCCTAAAGATGAACCTATTACAGCAAAAAAAGTACCTAATGGAGTTTTTGAAACTATATCCAGGATGAATAACAATCCTGATATAATAATTGATGATATTAATCCAGCCAATGTACAATATGCTACCAGATATTTTGGATTTTTTTCAATTTTCACAACTATTATTTTCGTTTTTCTGAAATTTAAGTATGTTAGTATTTAACCTAAATTTGTTAGAAATTCTAACATTTTCTCGCGTTACAGTAGTGATTGGCATTGCTTCGTCACTTAATGAAATTAAAAGAAATAGATCTGCGCATATATTTTATTAAATGAATTGACAAACATAAAGTTAAAAATTGGCAGCAGAGCAAGAAGCAATAATACATGTTTTAATTTCCCTTTCCGTTCTACTTTTTGCTGCAAAGATTTTTGCTGAAATTTTCAATAAATTAAAACTTCCGGCCGTTTTAGGCGAGTTAGTTGCTGGTATAATTGTAGGTCCATTCGCGCTGGGTTCGATACCCATCTTTGACGGTAAACCTCTTGTGATCTTGAATGAAACCGTTCTCCAGATAGGTCAAATCGCTGGAATCGTCATATTGTTCATAGCAGGACTTCAGATCACTCCAAAAGAGTTCTTGAGAGGAGGAGTCGCTTCTTTTACAATAGGAGCATGCGGAGTAATAGTTCCGTTTTTTCTCGGCTATTATGTATTTACATTATTTGGGTTACAGGGACTGCAATCCATTCTCATCGCTACTGCACTTACTGCAACTAGTGTTGCGATATCAGTGAGCGTACTTACTCAATTTGGAAAGATGCAAACAAAAGAAGCCAAAGTTATACTAGGTGCTGCAGTAGTGGATGATATTCTTGCAATAGCAGTTCTCTCTGTTGTGGTAACTATGGTTCAGACAGGCAACTTGTCACCAAACATTGTCGATATTATATTGCTCGTTCTAAAAATATTAGGAATATTTGCTGCTTTACTTATCGGCGCAATAATCATAATGCCAAAGATTGTACATGCAGAAAAATTATGGAAGGCCAGAGGAAGCATTGAAGGTATTGTAACTGCTTCATTTTTTGGCGCGTCAGCTATAGCCGCAGCAGTAGGATTATCTCCAATAGTGGGATCATTTTCTGTAGGAATGGCTGTTGCTAGCACAAGAATAATTAAGCGAGTTGAAGGATACGTTGATAAATTAGAGATAATTTTTGGTCCTTTATTTTTTGCCATCATTGGCGCACAGGTAGACTTAACTGGAGTTAATATCGAGGTTCTAATCTTATCTGCAATCGTAGTTATCGTTGCAGTTATTAGTAAATTGGTAGGATGTGGATTGCCATCCCTATTATTTTTGAGGGATAAATCAAAGGCTATGATAGTAGGTATTGGAATGATATCGAGAGGGGAGGTGGGTCTTATAGTGGCAGGTATCGGGGTAACCTCTGGTGTTTTGTCTTCAAACATTTACACCACGATAATAATCATGGTTGCTATAACTACACTAGTTACTCCAATGTGGTTAAAAAAAGCATATAGTAAAGAGAAAGAACTTGTTGACACAAATTAAAGATATCTAAGGAATTATATTTACGTCGCTAGGTTCAATAATGCATAACACCTATACTGCTGCACATCGTGCGTTTCTAAATATGATAACCAAGTTTCTGTACTATATAAAAGCAGATTACTTATAATTCAGGTGACTTTACATTTCAATCAAGTGAAATCTAAAAAGGATATTTAAATAAATCAAATTGGAGTTGACAATTATGAAGTATGATAACCCAGTTGATGTAAGTGTTAAAATTTTAACTAGCAGCAGAAATGCTAAAGATGTATTTGATTTCTTTTTGAATGTGAAGAATTGGGAAAGTGGTGGAATTATCTCCTCTGTGATAAAAGATGAAAATGACCAGTGGATATGCGATACTCCTGCTGGCAGAGCTAAGATTATATGCATTCCTGACAAAAACTGTGGAATACTAGACCATGCCTTCATTGTAGGTGATGTAACATGGAATGTATACGTAAGGGTTATACCAAATAATAAAGGGTCTACTATTGTGTGGACCTTTCTCAAGCCAGATGCATTAGTACCAGAACAGTTTTACGAGCAACTAAAAAGTTTTGATTCTGAAATTGATGGCTGGAGAAGAAGACTGGAAAATGATAGTTGATTGTGATATTGCCAATCAATTGCAGGTAAAATGGAATTACTAATTAGATACTAGACACTCAAAAAATAGTGTCCCATACTGGATAAGTGATACTTCCATTTAGAGGAACTGTTAGTCAGCTCTCGTCTTTATATTTTTCAGGATATGCATAACAGTAGACTACTTCATAATCTACCAATGAGCCTCCCAGATCATGAAAGTGATTAATACAATCCTTTGTTTCTGTGTCTTCTAGTTTATAGAAATCCCATTTTTTGTAATCTTTGAAATTATTCATTTGACATTTTTCGGCATCTATTTTTATAGATATTTGTTCTAAAGTATCAGATTTCTTGCAATCTTTCTCTGATGGGTGGTTATCACCGTGATTGTCACCTGGTAATTTGGCTCTAAATGGATTTTGTGCATATACGCCAGATGTTAGTGACAGGACTAATACAGCCAGCATTAGAACGCTAATATATGTGAGAATTTTCGGATCAATATCTAGACAAGTCTTCTTGTTCATCCTGTTGTAGGTAAATATGAAACTATAAATAAATTTCCTTTTGGTGGTATTTTACTCATTTATTTTGAGCGTATCAAATTCAGCAAAAGCATTCACTTGATCAAAAGTCTATAAAATTTATAATATTTATCAAAAAATAATGTAAACTACATAATCTGATAGTTCCTTTATGGGCACATAATTTTATTATTAATACAATTTCATAACTTACTTTCAGTTCATCTGCTGATTGAGATATTTAATCAACTATTTCTGAAAGGCGAAGATACTTCTAATCTATGCCTTTGTATTTCAATCCTTCATCTTTATTCTCAGATGCTTTATGCTCCTTTAGTGATTCCATAGTATCGAATGTTTGCTCACATACGTCGCATATCAGACTCCCGCTATCTTTATCCACCTTACTTTCATTCTGACTCTTGTTCAGAATCATAAAAGCTTATTCACAATAAGAACTATAAGGATTTACACATATGATGTAATGTAATTAAGAGTTAGTCTTTACCATTTATACAATCTTTAAACATGTTTATTTTAAAACTCACGTTTACTTGCCAAAACAACCCCAATTGGTAAATCAACAGCGAGGCCATCAGTATTACTGATCATACCTGATGCATTTTCCATGTTTGCTCGATAGTTTTATATTTTCTAGCTGACTACAATTGGAGAAATAAAATGACAAATCAAATTTTTGTTAACTTGCCGGTGGAGAATCTTGGCAGTACAGTCGAGTTCTTTAAAAAGCTAGGTTTTTCATTCAACCCACAGTTTACTGATGAGAATGCCACATGTATGATCATAAGTGACAATATTTTCGTAATGCTACTGGTTGAAAAATTCTTTAAAACTTTTACAAAGAAGGAAATCTGTGATACTACAAAAGATACTGAAACGATAATAGCATTGTCCGCCCAAAGTAGACAAAAAGTAGATGAGATGATCAACAATGTGATTGAAGCTGGTGGCAAAGAGTCCAGGGAGCCGCAAGACCATGGATGGATGTACGGGCGCAGTTTTGAGGACATTAATGGTCATCTTTGGGAAATAATTTACATGGATGAAGAAGCGTTAAAAAAACAGCAAGCATCAGGAAAATAGATAATAGCTAGTAATACATAAATGAAAAAAATTAAACCCAAATATCGAGTGTTACTAAGATATAGTAAGCAGATCTCAATGTAATTCCTAAGAGCAACTTTATTAATTGTATCCATAAATTGATAAATACAATTATTATAACTATGATGTTAGCCATTGAATCTAAAGGCAGAGTTGGTAACTTGTGTTAAGGACCTTTACACTTTAGGTTTAAACACAGCAATATCTGGCAATCATAGTGTAAGGTTTGAAAAAATTTGGATGTGGATTACCCCAAGTGAAATACCACGATATAAAATGAAAACCACGGATCTAATCAGAATTAACATGAAAACAAACGCGATAATGGGCAAACATAAACCTAGCAGAGAATGGGTTATGCACAAAAAGATTTATGAAAATAGCGGTGCAAATGCCATAGTTCATTGTCATAGTCCATTTACTCTTGGAGTCTCAATTTCATCTAATTTTACGAAAGTAATCGAAGAAGCAGATATAATCGTAGGCGAGCCTATTATAGTAGAAAATGTACCATCCGGCTCAGTCGATTTAGCGTCAAATGTTTCAAAATGTTTTAATGATAATAGAGTAAGGGCGGTGATAATAAAAAATCACGGGGTCGTGGCCGTTGGCGAAAATCTTGATAAGGCTAGATCAGTTGTGGAGTCACTTGAAGAATGGTCAAAGGTGCTTACCGTATCTAAAATATTCAATGTAAAATAAAGATAGAGATGATATGGTTATGACCACCAATAATTGAGTAATCCATTTAGTTAAGCTTTAAAGGGAATCGTCAATAAATTGAAAATTAGGATAAAATAGTTTTAGGGGAATGGTATGCCATGATTATCAGGTTTTGAATCTTTATGATCTGATGACTTGCTATTGTCAGATCCTTTGTTTTTATCATCATGGTTACTACTGGTTGATCCATCACTGGTTTTAGAACCGTCGTTATTATTGGTTGATCCATCACTGGTTTTAGAACCGTCGTTATTATTGGTTGATCCATCACTGGTTTTAGAACCGTCGTTATTATTGGTTGATCCATCACTGGTTTGAGACGGACTATTATCACTGCCCGTATTAATGTTATTATCCGATCCTTTTTGCGTAAATGGATCTGAATTCTGAGTTTGTGATGCAGAATTATCATTACTCGTTTGATCGTTTGGGCTCGATGTTTGAGCATTAACAAGTGGAATCCCATGAGTACTGAAGAATAACAATAAAGTACTTAGCCCAACAAGCAAGATAGTCCTATTCATCATAAATCCACCTGAATACATTTGATCATTGCACTATATTAAACTAATGCAGTTAACTATCATCTAATAGAAAATAAGTCTGTCATATTTCTACTGAAAAATGTAC
>JAJPIN010000084.1 GCA_021324715.1 Nitrososphaeria archaeon | reverse complement strand
CCTCATTACCACGTAGATAATAATCAGTGCAAGTGATATACACGCAAATATCAAGTCACGATAGAATGCCAAAGATCCAAATGATTGAAAACGAGTTGCATATATCTCAGCCAGATACGATAATGAAATGATGACTGAGATAAATAGAAAGTTTCTAGACATATCCCTGTACTTGCGTAAAAAATCGTCCCCGTAGTCTCTGATTCTAAGCACATCTTCCAATGTAAAAAGAAGAAAAATTAGAGGTGTGACGAACAGATATACATCAGGTATCAAATAATCATGATCTTGATTAGTTCCGGCAACTATAATATAATAGAATAGGAAAAGTATCCCTAGATCTATTATAAATCTCCCGATTCCGGACTTCCCTTTGTCTTGATACTTTTGTGTGAGTAGATAATTTTCAATCCAACTTGTTAAGATAATAAAAATTCCATAAAAGAGAACAGTTGCAGATAATATATTAGTGGGTATTGAGTAAAACGGAATAAAAACACTCTTTGATGCGTAAATAGATAATGCAATCACGATTGCATAGCTTATGGTAATTCCAAGTCTCAAAAATTCTGGACAGTCTAGACTTTTCTCCAAATTAGAAAATGAATCTGCCTGTCAGTTTATTAAATTTTCAGGAGACAAGCATTATCATGAAAGTTTTAGTTGAGCTAGCATTCAGGCTGAATTATCAATTGTGACACATTTTGTTAATCATTCCTTACTCGTTGACATTAAACGATCTGATTTCGAGATTTTATTCAAAACATACTTACTTATTTCCATACCTTTTTCGTAGTTTATGGTCCTTCCGGTGTGAAGATAGCAGGTAATTACAAACTTCTCTAAGATGATACACCAAACAGCTCCCAAGATGAAATCTCTTCTATTAATGATGCCAATTTCTTCTCTTAGCTCCTTATTCTGATCTTTAAACATATTTTCAACCAGTGGATGACATGATATGACATTTTTAATTATCTTATCAATTAGTGCCTTGGTGAATTCATCCAGTACTACCATATTAGAACTATAAATTATATTCCATTTAAAGAGTTTCTATGTAGGTTGTATCTTATCAGATATTGAAATAAGCGAGATCCATTTTCATAATTATATAATTAGATATAATATTATATTCTTCCATATCTAATGAATACATGCAAAATTCAATGGGGAGATTGTATGTGGTGGGAGTTGGTCCAGGACATCATGATCATATGACCTTTAGAGCAAGACAGGCAATAGATGAAAGTGAAATCATAGTAGGCTATGATACATATGTTTCACTAATTGATGATCTGATTCAAGGTAAAGAAGTTTACAGATATCCAATGACTCAAGAGGTCGATAGAGCAAATCAAGCAATTGAATTTGCTGAAAAAGGAAAAATTGTGTCTTTGGTTTCATCAGGAGACCCTGGTATTTATGGCATGGTAGGCTTAATTTATGAAATTCTTGCTGACAAAAAATGGAATCATCATGACGGAATTTATGTCGAATGCATTCCAGGTGTTTCTTCTCTAAACTCTTGTTCCGCGCTAATTGGTTCTCCATTGATGACAGACTTTGCTGTTGTAAGTATGAGCGATCTACTTGTGCCCTGGGAAATTATAGTTAAGAGGGTTGAGGCTGCTGCAATCGGAGATTATGTAACAGTAATCTACAATCCTGCAAGTAAAAAGAGGATTCATCAGCTTAAAGATACTAGAGATATTTTTCTGAAATATAGAAAACCTGAAACACCTGTTGCGATAGTCAAGGGCGCATTTCGCGAAAGTCAGAAGATAGTCGTTACTACACTAGAGAAATTGCTCGATTACAATGATTTGCTAGGCATGATTACAACAGTAATAGTAGGTAATTCATCAACATTTAATTACAACGGACTTATGATAAATCCGAGAGGATATAAATCCAAGTATCAGCTTGCGCCCGAAACTTCAAAAACTATAACCGAAATTTAAAAAGAGTTTATGACGGACCTTAAACCTCTGTAATCCTCAGTTATACTAAACGCTTTGTCGATCTCATCAAGGGAAAATCTGTGGGTTACCAACCTCCTTAAATTAATTTTTTGATCATGAACCAGATCTACCGCTTTTTTCATTAGATTTGGAGTTGAACTAAAGCTTCCACTTAACGTTATTTGATTATAGTGAAGTAGATTTGGATCAATATTCACAAACTTGTTCTTTGATATGCCAGCAAATACGTTGATTAGTGAATTTTTGCCAGCTACTTTTAATGCCAGGTCTATAGCATCAGGATTACTTGTAGCCACAATTATTAATTTTCCCCCCTTCTCATATGTATAATCCAATATGGTTCTAATTGACTCCTCCGCATCGTTATTCAAGAGTATCATGTCTGCACCAATTGATTTTGCCTCCTTCAATCTAGATGGAATTTTGCCAACAACAATTGTTTTTGCACCAAAGAGTTTTGAAATTTGCAGGTGAATTAGGCCTATTGGACCGTCACCGATAATTATCACATATTCATCACGAACAGAATTATTAATATTCAGGTACGCATTTAGACAACAAGATAAAGGCTCTATAAGCGATCCTTCGTCATCATTAATGCTACTTTCAATAGGAACGATTCCATTAATAAGTATATTATTTTCAGGAATATTTATGTAGTCTGCAAATCCACCGTTAACACTTGAACCAATTTCATTAAGTTTATTACAACAATTAAAGTGACCTGCATTACAATGATGACACTTTAAACATGGTATTAATGGGGAAACGATCACTCTTTTATCCTCTGCAATTAATTGACCGTTGGGCAGACTAAGCGTTCCCAATGTTCTTGCGCATATCTCATGACCCAAGACAATTGGGGGTCGGACTTTTTTATGACCTTCTTTAAATACCCTGACATCATATCCGCAAACAGCGCAAGAGAGAGTTTTTAGTAATACATTGCAATTTTTGCCAGACATAGGTAAATCTTTAATTTCAAAATTTCTTGGTCCACTAAAAACCGCTGAGTGATTTTTTTGAGGTAACATAATTATTCATTTTATTTAGTTGAGAGTTTTTTACAATTCAGCAATAATGCCCTTATAATTGTCCATATTTCAAAAATCAATTACTAGTCAATCCCTTCCTTTAATTTGTCTCCCATTGAGATGAATTTTCCATGCTCTTGGATTCGTATACTAGTATCAACTCTTATACGCAATCCCACGGAACGGAATATTGCCAAGAGTTCACCGCCCGATATGAGAGAATCTAAATCTCCAGACTTGATCAATTCTACTATTCTGTTTACTACGAGTTTTGCCTGTACGGGATATTGTGATTCTGCTAGATCTAGTACTTCGTCACCCCTGTCATACAAGTATTTTAATAATAATTCTTTATCATCAACTTTTTTCACGTCGGATTTTGATTCTTTGATTTTTTCAATAAATGCTGCTTTTTCTTTTAATTGTTTCATTTTACGTGCTCTAATTATCGCCAGTTCAGGATCTTCTTCCTGACTCATCCTTTGATCACTCCAATTGGAACTAAACGCGCTACTTTCGTTGCGATTCCTAGAGAATGAGATACCTCAACAACAGAATCTACGTCCTTATATGCTTCAGGGGTTTCTTCAACCATACCTTCTCTACTCAAAGCTTTTATGTATACTCCTTTTAACTCTAAGTTTTTTCTTACACTATCTGTTGTATAATTTCTCCGTGCGGCAGATCGGGACATCGTTCTTCCTGCACCATGTGCAGTTGAACCAAAACTTAACTCTAATGATTTTGAATTACCAAGAAGTATCCAGCTTGCCGTTCCCATTGAACCTGGAATAAAAACCGGTTGGCCAATGTTGCGATACTTTATTGGAATATGACTATCCCCTGCAGGAAATGCTCTTGTAGCCCCCTTTCTATGTATTACAAGATTTCTCGTACCTTCACCGCCAACAGCATGTCTTTCGACCTTCGCTATGTTATGTGAAACATCATATACCAGCTTCATATCTAGCTCTTCCTCAGTCATCCCCAGTACCTTTCCAAATGTGTTTCTGGTCCAATGAGTTATCATTTGTCTATTGGACCATGCAAAATTTAGTGCAGAATACATTGCTTTTCTATAACTATCACCTTCATCAGAGTTATTTGGAACACATGCTAGTTCTCTATCTGCAATTCTCATTCCAGAATCTCTTATTATTTTCTCTGAAATTTTTAGATAGTCACTGCAAACCTGATGTCCAAATCCTCTAGATCCACAGTGTATCAGAACAGTGACTTGACCCTCTTCAATTTCCATAGCTCTTGCTGCTCTTTCATCGTATATCTTATCCACTTTTTGTACTTCAAGAAAATGGTTTCCTGAGCCAAGAGTTCCCAACTGAAGCTTACCTCTTTTCTTAGCAAGTTCCGAGACATGACCCGGATCTGCGCCTTTCATACAACCATTCTCTTCACAAACATCAATATCCGAATCCCACCCATATCCATTCTGAACTGTCCATGTAACCCCTTGAATTAGCAGTTCATCTAGCTCCGGTCCTGACATCCTTCTTGAACTTGAGCTACCTACACCTGATGGAATTGCCTGGAACAATTCATTTACAAGATCTTTGAGCTTTGGTCTAATTTCTTCTACCCTTAAATTGGTCCGCATAAGTCTAACACCACAATTAATGTCATACCCCACTCCCCCAGGACTAATTACACCTTCTTCTAAATCCATACCTGCCACTCCACCCACTGGAAATCCATATCCCTCATGTCCATCTGGCAATACCACCACATGTTTCATAACACCTTTTAATGTGGCAACGTTTGCAGCCTGATCAATAGTCCTATCTAACGCCATTTTTGAAATCAAATTCTCATCTGCGTATATTGTTACTGGAACCAGCATTCCTTTAGATTCATTTTTCTTAATAACATACGTGAATTCTCCTTCATTTTCTATTTCATGATTTCCTAGTCGCGTTGTCAAGTTTTTCATGGATTTGAGAATTTTAAATATCCATTCATTATATTCTTTTCAATTTTCTATGGAATTGGAAAATATTCTATACAGACGAAACCACACAATATTTCTGATATACTTGTTACCCTACTACTCTTTAAAGTAGTACAGTCTAACCTATGATCCAGTTTCTATGATTTGTTACGTTTGATTCTTAGTTGCCTTAACAGGTTCGATAAGGGTTGATCAAAAAACAATTCGAACTTTATAGGAAATGAATTGTGACAATAATCCCTGAAATTTGCTTTTATTATAAAAAAGAGAAAAAAGGGGAAATAGTTGACTATTTGCCCATGGTGGAATTTCCACCCATGCTGCTCATATTCCCACTCATCATTGTTCCATTGCCGGTCATGTTACTGCTGCTGGTATTGAGCATTGTAGCGTTTTGGGTTACTTCACTTTTAGATGAAGATTTTGACT
>JAJPIN010000195.1 GCA_021324715.1 Nitrososphaeria archaeon | reverse complement strand
TGAACTGCTGTTCCACGAATTCTGTCAAGCAGTGACGTCTTGCCAGAGTCTACATGACCTAATACCACAACAACTGGTTGGCGAAGTCTCACTTAATTAAAAATGATTTTAGACTCTTTTATGAAGCTTTCAACTGAATCAGAAGCATGTATAATGTTATCAGTGAAGCCGATCCCATAGTCTCCTCTAATTGTTCCTGGTAAAGCTTCTGTTGATTTTGTGTTTCCAATCATTAATCTTACAGTTGAAATTGCATTATTCCCTTCTATAATACAGCCAACTGTATTGCCAGAGCAGATGAAAGAAACCAATTCATCGAAAAAATGTTTGTCTTTATGTGCTTCATAGAATCTCCCTGCTGAATCGACATCAAATTGAAATAACTTGAGATTAACAATTTGAAACCCCCTGTCCTCAAATCTTGAAATGATTTTTCCAACGAGACCCTTCTTAAAACCATCAGGTTTAATGACTATTAGAGTCTTTTCCAGATTTGACATATTTGATCCTTACTTTTTGACCTTAATGCCGCCTTTAACATACTTTCGCGTCCATTTGAATTTTCGGGGGTCCCGTCTTAGCCTCATGTTTTTCTTACACTTTGCGGAACATGTCCATTGAATAGCTCCGTCATTTTTTACCAACATTAATCCCTCGTCTGCAGGAATGTGTTTTCCACAAAAGAAACAATTACGAAGAGAACCAGCTATTTTGCTCAATTGACTTCACTACTTTATCTTTCTAGCCTCTCGCTCAGTTTCTCTCAGCATCAGAATGTCTTTCATTCTGATGGAACCCTTGACATTTCGTGTTAGAATTCGACCTTTATCCTTTCCTTCTAGAACTTTTACTCTAACTTGGATTACTTCGCCTGCTATGCCGGTTCTTCCTACTATTTGTATAACTTCCGCTGGGGTTACCTTTACTTCTGAAGCTTTACTCAATAATGAAATCACTCCTTCTTGTCTTTAATGTTGGCTAGTGTTCCGATAACTTGATCGACTATGTGTTGACCTTCTCCTGCATCAACAATTGTTGCAGCAGCAGATCCAACCTCAATACCGAGGGATTCGCCCAACTGTTGCTTACTGGGTACAAAAATATATGGAGTATTTCTCTCTTCGCAAATGATTGGAATGTGGGCAACAACCTCAGGTGGTTGAACGTCCTCTGCTATTACTATCAATTTGCCAATTCCCCTTTCTATCGCCTTTGTCGTTTCATTAGTTCCCTTTCTTACGCTTCCACTTTGCTTGGCTACCCTAACTGCTTCATATACTGCATTTACAAGATCTTTTGGAGTTTCAAATTTTACATAAAACGGCTTACTCATTTTATTATCCATCACCCATTGGGATCATCTATAATCTACTGAATACAAGCAGAGGCGTATTAAAAATGTTGCCGAGCAAAATATTAGTCTTCACCTAATGTCTCTCTAATAATCCGAGTATATTCATTCACTTTTGAGTTGAGTAACATTTCGTCTGAAGATTCTCCATAAATTCTAATCAGAGGCTCAGTTCCACTGGGACGTAGCATTAACCAGCTCTCTTCATCTAACCAAATCTTAACTCCATCAAGCGTCTCAATTTTCATTGGACTTCCATGATTCTTTACGTTAACTATTACTTTTTTAATTAATCCCATGTCGGAGCACGGAAACTTGGATTTATATTGAAATACTGCTGGAAGAGATAAAAACAATTCCGAAAGCAGCTTTTTCTCGGACGCTAGTAAATCGAGCATTAAGGCAGTAGTGAGCGCGCCATCTCGTACTTGATTTAGTACACCATACATGAAACCACCATTTTCTTCCATTCCGATAAGCGCATTCTGCTTAACCATTTCACGCGAAACTTCAACGCTACCAACTTTTGTATGAAAAACCTCTGAATTATTTTCCTGTGCAATTTTTGTGAGGATATGAGTAGTGTTCACAGGGCATACAATTTTCGCACGCGGGTGTTTAGTGGTAATCAGATATTTGGCTAATAATGTTCCTGTTCTGTCACCCCAGTGGACCGCTCCTAGTTCATCGCAAAATATGGATCTATCTCCATCACCATCGTACGCAGCACCTAGATCAGATTTAGTTTCTTTTGAGATAGATCTTAGTATCTCTAGGTTTGATGGTGTTGGTTCTGATCCCCTTCCCGGGAAACTTCCATCTAATGTTCCATTAACCGTTATTACCGTACACCCAAGTCTCTTTGCCAGTAATGGTGCAACTAAAGATTGAACGCCATTTCCTAAGTCCATCGTTATTTTGAAGTTGTGTTGTTTGATCCTATCTACGTCGACTAATTCTAAAACATCATCAATATATGCATTAATTATCGTTTCATCTTTGAAATTCCTACCTATCTTATTTGAATTAATAAATGTTTTATTCCTAAAAATGTCTTCAACTAATATCTCATCATCCCTTGATAACTCGACTCCATCTTTCGCTATGGGTTTAACCCCATTGTATTCTGGAGGATTGTGAGAGGCAGTTATCATAACCCCGCCTTTAAATTTATTTTTTTTCGTTGCGTACTGCAGACACGGTGTGGGCAAAATGCCTGCGTCTACCGTATCTATTCCATTTGAATTTAAGACAGCGGTAACAATATTAAACACTATGTGACTTGAATTTCGACCATCTCTTCCGATCAAAATTGTACCATCATTATAATAAGCTGCCAATGAGTGAGTCACATCCACCAGGAAATCTAGAGTAAGATCTTTCCCAAAAACTCCCCTAATTCCATTAGTCCCAAACAGTGGCATATTCTTATCGTTAATAACTAAACACCAATATATTCTAAATAATAGATAAATTTGGCCGAATAACTTTAAGAATTTAATGCGGGGGTTGCCAAGCTAGGTCAACGGCGCAGGTCTCGCCCAAATCGAGTGCGATGCTTAGAATGGATAACATTCAAATTCCTAGATCCCTGTTCCTTAGGGATTCGTGGGTTCAAATCCCACCCCCCGCACTAAATTCATAACAATATCTGCTTAACACGTATTATTCTTTCATTTATCTCTACTAAATTTAAAAATTTTTGAATAATTTCGAATTATTCAAACGTCTAAAAACTGCACGATTTTTTGTGTTTTTCATCATGAAAATGAATGTCACAAAAATCTTCGTCACATGTATAACAATGCCATCCTGATAGTGTATAGCAAACAGAACATTTTCGTGTAGGATTATTATAATCAAAGTCCTTTCTTGATTTCCTTAATATTTTCTGTCTCTGTTCAGGACTCATTTCTTGCAAACCAATTCTGATTGGTAAAACATCGAAAAATACCTACTCTACTTTATTAGATCTAAAATTCACCAAAAGTGGATTTATCATCGCTTTAGGATTGGAGTTAGCTTATTTAAGCATTAGTGTTATGATTTTCAGAATCCTTTAATTTTGACGCTTTTTAATAAATTCTAACATTGGGCAGAAATGACAGACTAATAATTGAGGTAACCGTTGTAGGTAAAGACAGAAAAGGCGTTGTTGCTGATGTAACAAATTTTATCTTCAAAAACGATGGAAATGTTGAACAAATAAATCAAAATGTTATCAATGGACTATTTGGAATGCAACTTGAGGCGTCATTTCACCACCATGATTTTAACCAAAAATTATTTGATACGGAACTAAAAATGTTAGCAAAAAAGTTAGACATGGAAGTGAAAATTCACTACCAAGATCCTAAAAGATTAAAGAACATTGCCATTTTTGTAAGCAAAGAAAGTCATTGTCTCATCAAACTTTTAAATGCAAAACGTTCTGGTGAGATAGTTGCAAATATAGTTGTTATTGTAGGAAGTGAGAACACTACCAATTCTATCGCGCAAAAATACGATATTCCATTTCATCACATAGTACACTCCACACAATCGGATGCAGAAAATGAAATTCTGGAAATATTGGATCGCTATAATGTAGATTTAATAGTGCTGGGAAGATACATGAGGATACTGACACCAAACTTTGTATGGCGGTATCCGGATAGGATAATTAACATTCATCCATCGTTACTACCCGCCTTTCCAGGAGCCTACGCCTACGTCCAAGCATATGAGCGAGGTGCAAAAATTGTTGGGTGTACCGCTCATTTCGTAACTGAAGATCTCGATCAAGGTCCTATCATTTGTCAAGAGTCATTCAGAGTTAGACAAGAAGATACCGTCGAGTCGATTAAGAGACGTGGTCAAAAGCTTGAAGCAGTAACATTGCTAAAGGCAGTAACGCTATACCTAAAAAACAGTATAGAAGTAAATTGGGGTCGTGTGGTCCTTAAAAACACTGAATAAACAATAGAATGAGATACTATTCAAATTATGAAAATAATGGAATTGTTTGATTAGTTTAATAACTCAGGTAAATATCAATTCTATTAATGTCTTTTTACAATCTCACTAGTTATGAGATAGAAAATAATAATAGACGCATAATAATCCCTTTAGGTTCAATAGAGCAACATGGGCCACATCTTCCCATAACTACAGACACAATAATCGCAGAGTATTTCGCGAACCAACTTTCAAGAAAGGTTATTTCATATGTACTACCATCTATCCCTTACGGAGTATCATATGAACATCAGCCATTTTTCAATATTTCGATTAGCAATGATCTACTCTCAGAACTTCTTGTTCAAATATGTATTTCATTGGGTGAAAATGGTTTTAATTATATCATAATATTAAATGGTCATCATGGGAATAGGGGAGTCCTGCAGTATCTTTCTCAAAAGGTAATTAAGAAAAAGGCAGGAATCAATGTGTTTGGCATTAACTATTGGGAGTTGATTGAAAGGAAGTTCGATCATGCCGGATTTGTAGAAACTTCATTAATGCTCGCTATTGTACCAAAACTGGTTCAAATGAAAAAAGCCAAAAAAGGATATGTGGACGAAAAGAGACTACACGCTACTTATTCTACTTTTCTGAATAATCCATCGTCCTTTAAGATAACAAAAAGTGGTGTTTGGGGCGATCCCACGACAGCTTCTGCAAAAGAAGGCAATAAAATAATATCAGTCACAGTCAAGAATCTTGTCAGGTCAATAAAAGAACTTGATGATTTACTCGACTTGTAGATCATTTTTATCTCCTGAATAAGTTTTTGTTATTAGTGAAAAAGGTGTTTTTGATTAGCTCTCAAAATTATCCTTATTTAATATGTGATTAATAACTATTAACTTTAATATAGACCTTCTTTAAGCAATACCATAGGTAGTGAAATAGATGTCGGTTGACATGGCTGTAAAGATACTCGACGAAAGCTTAGGTAAAATAGTGCTCATAAAATTAAAAGGGAGTAAAGTAATTCGCGGAAATTTACATGGGTTTGATCAACATATGAATTTGCTACTAGACAATTCTGTAGAATTACTTGATGAAGGAAAATCAAATGAAATTGGAACAATTATTGTAAGAGGAGATAACGTTGTTATGATATCTCCTCCGCCTCTTTGAGAATATCAATTTGATCCTAGTGGGAGAGAATTAGTATGACAAGAGGAACAACATCAATGGGGAAATTCACTAGAAAAAGGACTCACATAAGATGCAGAAGATGCGGGCACAATTCATTTCACAAAAGACACAAGCGTTGTGCAAAATGTGGATATCCGGATCCAAAAATGCGTAAATATGATTGGATAAAACGTAGAGTAACATAAAGATTCTAGGGACAAGACTTAACAGTATGTTGTAGTTTAATATCTGATATTTGGACTTGCTCATTGCATCATTTTCAATAGGTCTAGGTGCACTATCTTCCATCGTTTTTCATCATATAAAAAGACAGGGAATAACGATACTAGGCAATAATAAGAATAGTAGCATGGAAGTAAATTACATTGATGCTAATAATAGTAGTTCGGATCTTAAATTGATGAAAGCTGAATTGGAATCACTGGAAGTTGAAAAATCTATTATTAATAGTTCGGTGAGAAAAATACATGAAACATTTCAAGAAGGGAAACTAACTCAATTGGAATTTGATAGGCTGATGATAAAATACGGTGAAGATTTAAAAAAATGCGATGAAGAAATTGAACGAACCAGATCAGTTGTTGACTATTACGATTTAAACTCGATTAAGAACAGTCTTGTTTCTATAATAGAAAACAAAATTAAAGTTATAGATACAAAACTCAAGGAAATCTCAGATAGTAATCTTAAAACTCTAACAAAACAACCAAAACAGACTCAAAATGATCTCATTCATCCTAATTTTAAGAATACCTCTTTTCGGACAGAAAATCTGGATAACTCTTTGGGCATTGAAGCCGAAAAAATAAAAAAATTAGAGACTGAAATTACTCTGGCTCTTGAAAAACTCGATAGTTACGAATCCACTAAAGTTAAAGGAATTGAGGATAATGAAAGTTTAAAAAATGATTTAAATCGGATACGTGATCAAAATGTAACTAACAAAAAGGATCCTCTTAGAAATCTCACGCCATCAAAATAATTTAAAAAAAATAATTTGATGGCAAGCTCATTATTTATGTATTCATAAATTCATTTTTGGTTATTTTCCAATTCTGAACATTTTGGTACCGCAAGTAGAACATATTCCTTGGGTTGCCGGCTTTCCATTTTTCATAGTTATCTTTTTTTCATCATTCATCATCCTTTTCTGTTTACACTTAACACAATATCCTTCCATAAAAAATAGAATTCGTGTGTGCATAAAAACATTATGCATAAAATCATTATTTGAACAAGAGAATCTGTGATATTTAGGCTTATTAGGAAAACTATATATCATTTGAGTTGCTAGGCTAGTATTTCTCTAAACCAGAGATAATCTACGTATCGTCTTCGTATTTTTCTTAATCATCGATTTTCATTCTATTGAAAATTTATAAATAATCATAAAGTTCGTTGTTTCTTAAATGAAAATTACAGTAATAGGAGCTGGCAAAGTGGGTTCTTCTGTGGCTCTAAATTGCTCAATTAGAGAACTAGGCAATATTTTATTGCTTGATATAATTGAAGGTTTACCTCAAGGAGAAGCAATGGACATTAACCATCAACTGGCGGAGCGAGGTGTAGACTGCAATGTACGTGGTTCTAATAACTATGAAGACATGAGAGGATCAGATTTTGTAATTGTAGTTGCAGGAATAGGAAGAAAACCTGGTATGACTCGTATGGATTTGCTGAAAACAAATGCTGAGATTATAAAGGGAGTATGCAATAATATCAAGAGCTATGCTCGGAATTCAAATATAATAGTAGTAACGAACCCGCTAGACCCCTTGACATACCTTGTAATTAAGTCACTAGCAGGTCAAAGAGCCAATATGATGGGTATGGGTGGAATGCTAGATCTATCACGTTTTAAAGAGCATATCAGCACAGTTACTGGGATATCTAGAGACTCAATTCAAGCTATGGTAATAAGCGAACACGGAGAGAACATGTTGCCACTTATTAGATTCTCAAGTTTGGGAGGCATACCGCTAACTGATTTCATAACGACAAAACAGTCAGAAGATCTCACCGACAAGACAAAAAAGGCAGCTGCTGAAGTAATTTCACTAAAAGGTGCGACAGTATATGCTCCCGGAAATGCAGTTGCAACTATGGTAGAGAGTATCGTAAAAAACAAAAAAACAATACTGCCAGTATCAGCTTTACTGGAAGGTGAATATGGTTACAGCGATGTATGTATTGGTGTACCATGTGTGATTGGAAGTGAAGGAATTGAGAAAATAGTTGAACTAAAATTAAATGAAGATGAAATGAAAGTATTTGACCTTGGAGTAAACAGTGTCAAGAATGCAATTAAAAGTGTATCGATGTGATATATGGATTGAATTCAAAATTCTGATTGAAGGAAATGGAGATTAGAAAAATACTAGAAAAGCTCGCAAAGCGGGAAATATCTGTTACTGCTGCTGAACAAGAATTAAGAATCTATTCAATTGAATATGTTGAAAAAAATTTAGCAAAAATTGATCCTCTTCGGGAAATGAGGAGCGGTATACCTGAAGTGATTTTTGCGCAAGGGAAAGAGTATAAAGATCTTTTGAAAATCATTACAGCTACACTTTACAAGAAAAAATTTACGGTTATAAGCAAAGTTAGTGCGGATTATATGGAAAGACTGTGCAGAAATTTTGCAAAGAAAAATTTTAAAATTTTTAAGGGTATCAACACAATTTTGATTTCTACGAATACCTACAAGTTTCCTAAGAGGGAGGGCATAGTAGGTATACTTTGCGCCGGAACTTCTGATATTAAAATAGCTGAAGAGGCAAAAATCATGGCAGAAGTAATGGGAAGTAAGACTGTTATAGAATATGATGTTGGAATTTCAGGCGTTCATAGAACGTTGAAGGCCATAGCGAACATGATAAATGCTAAAGTGCACATAATAATTGTAATAGCCGGTATGGAAGGGGCATTGGGTTCTTTTGTTTCTTCAGTTATCGATATACCTGTAGTAGGAGTTCCAACTTCAACAGGATATGGGTATGGTTCAAATGGCATTGCCGCCTTGGCTTCGATGCTTCAGACATGTACGATGGGAATGACAGTGGTTAATATCGATAATGGGATAGGGGCAGGGGCCTTTGCGGCTATGGTAGCAAATAAGATGTCTGCTGTGGACATGACGAAATCGATATAATGATTTATAAGTAATTCATATTCTTGTCAAAATTATAAATAGGATACAAGGGTGAATTTTCAGTTTATGGTTTACAATTCCACATTTAGGAGGATAAGAGAAGGAAAAACAAACTACAGGAAGCGAGAAAAATTATTAATGGGTAGAAAGGATTTTGTAACAGTTAACGTCACTAATCAAAATGTTACAGCGCAATTAATAAGACCAAATCTCCAAGGAGACTTGGTAATGGCTTCCGTACATAGTAACGAATTATTATCATTTGGCTGGAAAGGATCTCGGAAAAATATTCCCTCATGTTACCTAGTTGGGCTCCTATTGGGTAAAAGATGCTTGAAGAAAAAACTAAGTAGTGCAATATTATATATCGGCAAAAGACATTTTACAACAAAAATTGCAGCATGTTTGAAGGGGTTGTCCGAGGCGGGATTAGAATTGCCTTTTCCAGAAAATATTATTCCCCCAGAACAAAGGATTCAAGGCAGTCATATAGCAGAATATGCAAACAACCTAAAAGCAAATGATGCCCTTTACAAATCAAGATTTTCTTCGAACCTAGGTTTAGGACTCGAACCAGAAAAATATAGCAGTCATTTTTCAGAAGTAAAGGATAGAATTGTAAACGAGATAAGAGAAAAAGAATCGGATAAACCACCTAACCATACGACTAGGTCAAAATCGTCCAGAACGAAGGGTGATTCAAAATGAGCGGTTCTAGAAACACTGATCAAGCAACTGTATGGAAGCCCCGAACGGCCTTAGGCCAGATGGTAATTGAAAATAAAATTAGTTCAATGGAACAAATTTATGAAAATGGTTTCCGTATACAAGAATCCGAAATAGTAAAGCACCTGCTGCCAGATATGAAGAGTCAGGTAGTACACGTTGGTATAGTGCAAAAGCAAACCGATGCGGGTGAGATGACTAGGTTTAGTGCGCTAGTTGCTGTAGGGAATGAGGCAGGGTGGTTTGGTATAGGTAAGGGCAAAGCTTCTCAAATGAGAATTGCAATTGATAAGGCAACAATAAATTCATACCTTAATATAATCCCAGTGAAATTGGGTTGTGGCAGTTGGGAATGCCGGTGCACGCAGCTTCACTCCGTACCTTTCAATGTTCGAGGAAGAGGCGGTAGTGTAAAGGTGGAAATTCTTCCAGGACCAAGAGGATTAGGTCTTGTAGCAGGAGAAAACATAAAAAATCTATTAAAGCTTGCTGGTATTAAAGATGCATGGTCAAAAACATCCGGATCTACTAATACTATGACTTCCACTGCGACGGCTATATTTAATGCATTAAACTCAACTTACATAACAGGATGAAAAATGGCCTTATTAGTAGTTAGATTGAGAGGAACGGTAAATGTACCGTACTGGGCTGTCACAACGCTGAAGAATCTTTACTTGAACAAGAGATTTTCAGCTACTCTGGTGCCAGAAACTTCAGACTATTTAGGAATGTTGAGAAAAATTAGTCCATGGGTAGCATGGTCAAAAGCAGATCGTGAAATTGTAAAAACCTTAATTGAAAATAGAGCCAAAAACAAAAATCCACGGTCAGATTCATTAAGTAAATCAGGAAATAGCAAAGACTACAAGGGCATCGATGAATTGGTTGAGGTTTTAGTAAATGATAAAATAAAATTTTCCGAGCAAAATAATGTTAAACCTTGGTTTAGTTTGAATCCGCCGAAGGGAGGCTTTAAGAAGAGCACCAAGAGACAGTTCTCAGATGGAGGTACACTAGGCAGTAATAAAGATTTGCTTGAAATTGTAAAAAAAATGATATAACTTGATTGAACAAATAGTGAGTTTTACATTTATATTTACAGATAATCTTTTGATTGTATAGGGTTTATCGAAGATGGCCACCAGATTGAGAAAAAGTCGAAGACATCGGGGTACAAGATATTGCGGATGGGGTCAAATAGGCCAGCACAGACAATCTGGTAGTCGGGGCGGAATTGGTGGAGCTGGAAAACATAAGCACTTTTGGATCCGAACAGTAATTGAAGAGCCCGATCACTTTGGACATGACACTCTTAATTCTTATAGCCGATTCTTAGTCAAAAAATGGATAAATATTAGAGATCTTGCAAATATGTCACTTAGAATCAATGGGAAAAAGGACGGAAAGACGGTTCTAGATCTCAGATCGTTAGGGATTCAAAAACTCTTGGGTGGTGGGACTATAAAGGAAAGTTATGTAATTTCAGTAGCACAAGCATCTGCAGCTGCTAAAAAGAAAATTGAGTCTGCAGGAGGTAGTATAATTTCAAATGAGCACAGTGCACAATGAAAGTCTAGTCAGATCATTCGTTAAATCGGTATCATCATATATACCCCAAGTTGAGAAACCTAAAAAGAAAATTGGATTAAGTGAGAAATTCATTTGGTGCGGAATCGCACTTTTTGCTTATCTTGTTATGGGCCAGATTCCGCTATACGGTGTAACAGATTCACCTAAATTTGATTTCTTGGCATTTGCTAGAGTCATATTTGCAGCACAACAAGGTACGTTACTAGAGTTAGGTATTGGACCAATCGTTACTGCTGGTTTGTTAATGCAGTTGTTAAAAGGTTCTGAGTTGATAAAATTGAATTTCAAAGATCCTGATGATCGTTCTCTCTTTACCTCTGCAACAAAGATAGTTACTATTATTGTCATTGTCGCAGAAGGATCTTTGTATGGTGTTAGTGTTTACGGACACCTGCTTGCCAGTCCAAGTTTTATTCCTATTCTGGTTGCGCAACTTGTTGGGTCAAGTCTTATTGTAATGTACCTTGATGAAACAATTCAAAAAGGCTGGGGTCTTGGGTCTGGCATAAGTCTGTTTATAATGGCAGGGGTTGCTCAAGGGATTATGTGGAGTATTTTTAGCCCAATACCTGCTCAGGACGGACCAGTAGGAGTAATTCCGTACATTATACATTCAGCAGCACAAGGCGACATGTCCAATGTATTATTTAGAACTGGACAGCTTCCAAGCATATTTGGTCTAATAGTTACTTCATTGGTTTTGTTGGCTCTGGTATATGTGCAGGGTATTCATGTGGATATACCTATAGTATCGACGAAGTATAGGGGATTTACTGCTGTATATCCTATAAAGTTACTGTACACTTCTAACATTCCTGTTATTTTGGCGTCGGCACTATTGGCAAACGCCGTCTTTATAGGTCAGATGTTATGGGCAAACTATAATCCCGAAAATGCAAATCCAGTGTTTAACTATATTGCTCAGTTTGATCCACAAAGCTCCCAGTCTCCTACTGGAGGAATATTGTATTACATTACTGCTCCAAGAACGTTTGAACACGCACTTCAGGATCCGCTCAGAACAGTAGTTTATGTTATTTTTTGGACGGGGATAGTTACAGTATTTGGACGTTTATGGGTGGAATTGGGAGGTTTATCCCCTAAATCAGCGGCGAAGAATTTATTGGATGCTGATGTACAGGTTCCGGGTTTTAGAAGAACTCAGAGTTCTGTTCAAACTTTGCTTAACAAATACATACCAGCCGTTACAATAGCCGGGGGGATAATCATAGGGCTTTTGGCGGCAGTCTCAAATGTGCTAAGTGTGTTTGGTACGGGGATTGGGATATTGCTTATGGTGGATATTTTGGTTAATTACTATAACCTACTCATCCGCGAACAAGTGGATGTTCACATGCCTAAACTGGCGTCACTCCTTGGAAGAACCTAGAAAAAAAACAGTTGTGATAGTTGGTGTTCCTGGAGTAGGAAAGAGTACTATTATTTCTAATGCTACGCAGACATTAATAAACATGGGAATGACTGTACGGACTGTAGTTTTTGGGTCTGTTATGTTTGAAGAAGCAAAAAAATTAGGAATTAACCACAGAGATGAGTTAAGAAAACTTTCAATAGAATTGCAACAAAAATTACAAACTAAGGCAGCTAATTATATTTCTAGGGTAAAAGAATCAACTGTAATTGTTGATACCCATCTTTTTATTAAGACCAAATCGGGTTACTGCCCTGGATTACCGATGAATTTGGTTTTGAAACTAAAGCCTGACAGACTAGTCCTGGTGACTGCTAATTCGGAAGAGATTCTAAAAAGGAGAAAAAGCGACAACACACGAGTGAGAGATATAAATTCTGATGACGATATTAAGATGGACATAGATGTTTCGCTGTCAATCATTTCATCACTTTCTATTTTAACAGGAGCGCCATTTGAGATTATTTATAATCATGACAATATGATAGATTCTGCTACATCACGTGTGGTCGAATTACTCAAAAAATCTACTTGATGAAAATAAGTTCAAAAGTTGCATACATATGAATATTGGTTGATGATATAACAATTAAGTGACAAGAAAATTGAAATTTAATAATATACAGGATATCAGTGTCGTTATATCAGGGAGCGCAGCTGTTGGGAAAACTACATTGGCGCACGCTCTTGCAAAAGAATTCGGATTTAAATTGTATAACGGCGGGGATATTTTAAAGGAAATAGCAAGACAACAAGGATACAGAGTATCAGGAAATGATTGGTGGGATTCTGAAGAGGCAATTGGGTTCATGAAAGAACGAAAAAAGAATCCTTTATTCGACAAACAAGTTGACAAAAAATTGCTAGATATTACTACCCAGGGTAACGTTATTATTACTAGCCATACTATTCCTTGGCTGTCATGTGATCCAATAACCTTTTGGCTTAGCGCGTCTCAGCAGAAGAGATCTGAAAGAATGTCAAAACGTGACCAGATCTCATTACCAGATGCTCTACGCATTGTGAAGATGAGAGATCGGGAAAATAGTAAAATCTACAAGAAAATTTATGGCTCTGGATTTGGAGAAAGCTTGGAGGTTTTTGATTTCATGATAAATACTGAAATTCTTACACTTAGTTCACTGGTTTATTTGTGCAAGGAAATAATAAAGAAGATGAAAGTTCAGTAATATGCTATGAAATACCATGACATTAAAAATTGATACTTTAGAGATCATAAATGATGATGTTACTAACAATAAGTATGGACATTACCATAATAATAGACCATTGGATGTCCTTTTAGATTATGGTATTATCTTATTAGATAAGCCTTCAGGGCCAACTAGCCATGAATTGGTTGCTTGGACAAAGAAAATTCTAGGAATTACCAAGGCGGGGCATAGTGGTACGCTTGATCCTGGCACTACTGGTCTATTGCCAATAGGATTGGGAGACGCTACCAAAGCGTTATCTATACTTCTCTTAGGTCCAAAGGAATATTACGCTGTGGCGAGGGTTCATCAACAAAAAGAACTAGATCAAATTGAAGCCATATTTAGAGAATTTACAGGAGAAATTTACCAAAGGCCTCCTCAGAGGTCATCTGTAAAGAGAGCAACTCGTGTTCGAAGAATATACGAACTACAAAGACTAGAGAACGCTGATAACTTACTACTTATTCGCGTGCTGTGTGAGGCAGGAACATATATTCGCAAACTTGTTTATGATATTGGCGAGATACTCGGCACAGGAGCTACTATGTTTGAACTGAGGAGAACAAGAGTAAGCGTCTTTTCGGAAACCGGTGATAAGTTAGCAAGGTTGCATGATTTAGTTGACGCTATGGAGACATATAAAGAGACAAAACAGGAGGAAAAAATTCGATCTATTATTAAACCAATTGAAATGGCTCTTGAAGGAGTTGCCTCTGTTGCAGTAAAAGACTCTGCGGTAGATGCACTCTGTCATGGTGCACAAGTGGCGATTCCCGGAATCGTGGCTATTGATAAGACTATAAAGATAGGCGATAAAGTTGTAATCTACACATTAAAAGGTGAAATTATTGCCCTGGGTGAAGCGATCATGAGTGCGGAAGAGATCAAACAAAATGATAAGGGGATAGCATTCAATATTCAAAGATTGATAATGAAACCTAATACTTATCCACGTGCCTGGAAGACAACTAAAAAGATGGAATGAAAAATTCAAAAATTGACTTAGTTCAGTCTAATTCTTTAGTATTAACTTTTTTGCATGATTTCGGATCCTGAGATATTAGATGAAAGATTATTCGTCTTAACCTTTATCTTTAGAATTATCCTTATTTTGTTCCGAGTTAGTTGAGTTAAGGAGGTTGGTAACGTTATCTTTATTCAAGATCTCATTGGGCGGTTGTTCGGTTGAAGCATTGGTTGCATTTGTAGTTGTTTCTCCTCCTGAATTGGATTGTTCTTCACTTCCAGATTTGAGTTTTTTTCCTACCACTACTGTATTGGATTGTTCTTCTCCACCTTCTGATTTTTGTTGTTTTCCTGCCACTATCGTACTGGATTCTCCTCCTCCTTTCTTAGATTGTTCCTCAGCATTAGTAGCATTAGTCATGTTACTCGCCTCTGGTGTTCCTGCTAGAGCTTGTTCTTCTGCACCTGTCTTGGCCTGTTCTTTCTCACCTTCAGCCTGCTTTTGGT
>JAJPIN010000222.1 GCA_021324715.1 Nitrososphaeria archaeon | reverse complement strand
GATTTCTGGTTTGGGGTACGGCTAACACCCCAATCCTCCCTACTACCGCAAAAATATTACACAAATTAGATATATTTGTCTATCCAGTTGATAAGAACTAATTATTGCTTGTGTTTTCACTTTATGAATATATCAATAAGTAATTTCTTGTGGCTACCATTTAAAATTACAATAAGGGATTGCACAAAAGAATGCTCTAAATTTTCTTAACCAACATATTCAGGGTGCGACATACTGAACAGATATCCCCAGAGGACTCTCTATTACAAACTGAACATCTACTATGTTCACGGTTAATAACATCATTTGTATACTTTATCTTCTTTGCAATCTTTAAGATAGAATTGTAGGCATTGTATTTTATCCCCGGATGAATATTCTCAAGATTGTTCAAATGGCTTCTGAATGCACTTCTTATACTCTCATCTTTATATGGGCATTCTTCTGCTTGAAATGGAATATTCATCTGAATCGCATATATTACAAGTTCTTTCTCGTATATCTCCATTAATGGTTTAATTTTCTTCAACCCACTGGCTCCATATTCTACTGGTTCTGGGTAAGTCCAACCGATCCTTTCAATATCGCCAGCAAATAAATTGATGAGAAAAGTTTGGATATAGTCATCTAAATTATGCCCGGTTGCAATAACATTAGCTTCGCAAGATTCCGCAAGCACATCAATAGCCCTTCTCCTAAAAGTACCACACATAGAACACGATGAAATTTTCTCTGAAGGTCTTGATTCCATAGCCTTATCCATTGATAGGCCAAAAAGATCCGTATAACTAACCACTCTGTTTTCAACTCCTATACTTGAACAAAAATTTCTTACAATGCTTAACGATTCATCACGATAGCCCTTAATTCCCTCATCAACTGTAATGGCAATAAGTCTCGAATTTACCTCGCCTAGAACGTTTTTTAGTATATTTAAGAGTACAAGACTGTCTTTACCCCCAGATACTGCAACTGCTACCCTATCAGCATGTCTAATCATGGAAAATTTTGATATGGTTTTTTTTGCCTTATGTTCAACTGATCTAATGAAGCATTTTTTACACATTAATTCTCCAGAGTACTTTCTCAAGTAAATGGCATTGTTTTTCTTGCACTTTATGCACAGTTTTGTCATTTGGATAAATATTGTCAGAGAACCTTGAACTTTAATAGTTTTTAGCATTTCTAACGTAATCTCGTAAAAACAGAGTCAATTTAGGTAGAATTTTTCTAAAAGCATTTATGTATATGACTATAAATTAATTTTTGATTTGACCGCCGGCCACGACGTAATTGATGAAATTAATCTCAAAATTATTAATATTTTGAATAAAGACTCCTCTCTGCCTTTTGTTGAAATTGCAAAACAGATTGGAATATCTGACGCCACTGTCCATATCAGGGTGAGGCGTCTACTCGCCGCGGGTATAATTAAAAAATTTACCGTAGCTTTGGATAACAACAAGCTTGGTTACGATCACCTTGCATTTATGGGAATTAACATTGAACCTGGGACTGCGACTGAAGTAACAACTAGCCTTTCGAACATAGAAGAAGTTCTAGAAATTCATGAAATGCACGGAAGATTTGACCTTCTCTTAAAAATAAGAGCAAAAAACTTGGAGGAAATGCGTGATATAGTGGTTAACAAGATACGAAAACTGCCTAGGATAATTGAGACTGAACTAATGACAGTCTTAATTACCAGAAAGGAAGATCATATGGTACCAATAATGGACCACGACCTGTAACTGGGTCATAGTTCTTTAGTTTTCTCTCTACATTCTCTGTTTATCTTTCTTAGAAGACGTCCACCAATCGAGATAGTCATCATGATATTTTTTCCGGTCATTACCTTCATCTCTAAAGGTCTTATCTCTCAATTCATCTATTTTTTCCCTAGAAGCAAAAAGACCGCAGCTTTTACATATGAAATTTTTGGTAGCCGCATCCAACTTTAATTCCCCACCACACTCAGGGCAAAAATTAGACAATACGTCTATTGTTAGAAAAACCTTATAAAAAACGTTACGTGACTTCCATTTAAATTTTGTATGTTCATTTCATAATTGAATCAGATATGAGATTTTCTAATCATTTGATACAATAAAATCAGCCAATTCCTTTACCATGGCACCCATGCGATAAGTACTCGGCATAACATCTGTCTTTATTTGGAAGTTCTCAATCATTTTTGAAGTAGAAGGTCCTACGGACACAACAAGTACATTATTGTTTAGCCTATCTTTTAGTAAATTCATATTTTTATTTCTTATTGCAAATTCAAACAGCTCCTTAACCGCTGGTGGGCTAGTGAAGGTTATTGCATCAATAGTACCTCCTATTATGTCCTCTATTAATTTTCTAATTTTTTCTTCAGTAGGAGCCACATAATCGTAACCCATTTCTTTTAATATGCCTGGGTTTTTCTCCTCAAGACTTGTAGAATAAGAATATGTTGAATATTCGAATACTTTTGCGCCTAATGATTCAAGCTTTCCTTTGAATGAAACAGAAAAGTCGCCATGCCATAAAATTCCGATATTTTTCTTTTTAAGATCAAATTTTTTTATGAGGCCAAAAACTCCTTCAATTGTATTTATATCAGGAACATAATCAGTCGATATGCCAAATTTCTTTAATTCTGCTGCTGGTTTGTTACTTCTTGCTATAACTACTGTATCATTTAGCAATTCAATTACTTTATCTAATTGGTGCGAATCATTGATTTTTCGAAAAAGATTGAATACTGCAACACCGGTCATACAAATAAAATAATGCATTTTTTCATGCCCTATTGTATCTATAAATCTATTACACTCAGAAGTTAGTGAAATGTTATTTCTAATGCCTATTGTTGGAGCTACGTAGGGGATGCCTCCGAATTTTCGAACTATGCTCGCAAGCTCGAAGGCTCTTCGGCTTGATGTAATCGCCACAACAATTCCATGTAATGACATTCAACAATCATGGAATACAAGAATAATTAAAACTTCAGGTTTGAATGATCTGCGTTAATTAAAATAAAACATTCAGTAAAAAATTACTGGCTTTCGAATAAGCATGCCATATTTGCTGACGGTATGCATTGTTAAAGCAAATTAATCAATGAATAATGAATTTGTATTGAAGATCGAATCGAGATTTTTAAATTAAAGAAATTGTGGATAATTTACTTAATTTTAGTAATTGTAATTAAATAATAATTTATATTGATATATGTAGAAGATTTTAATTTAATAAATACAACGAAAAAAAAGGTTAAAAAGGTGATTATTATTTAACGGAGTAATTACCGTAATCCGTATTCTCTTGCGATTTTATTATGACCCTTACTCGTTTATTCTTGAACACTTGCAAACGATGTCTCTAAAGAGATGGAGCAACATAAGTTTGTTACCTTTAAATTCGATGTTAATTGAAAGAGGCGGTTAACCCGTGCAAAACCAATTCTTGACTATCATCGTTTCTATAAATGATGATCGCTTGGAACAGATCGACCTTGTTTGTAAGCCCTTTATTTTAAGATAGATAGTCACTACTACTGGGATGCGGTCGGTGAACTTTCATTGATTCTCATCATTCCAATTTGCACTATTTATTCCTCGTCCAAATTCTAAAAGTTTTGAGGTGCACGGACTTTTCTCTTCATGTCCATTGTGGATCCGTTCGCCCGTCAAATGCCATGCACCTTTTGAATAAAATTAGTTGAATTAAATTAAACCTTTTTAATTTGCAGGATTCCCGAAATTCCATCTACTAGTGCTTCATTGAAATTTTCAATTTCTGGGATAACTTGATCTGTGCAAAGTTCAAGTAATGGTATATTTGCAATTGCACATCCTGATGCCGTCGTAATATCGGTCTTTGATGTACAGATTATTCCTACAGGTGATACGCGATTAGATCTTAATGCAAAGATAGAATAAGCACCTACACTACTTCCTACGGCGTATGGAAAAACTAAAACACGTTCTTTAACCGAATTTCCACACAATTCGTGATTCTCATCAGTAATCATTCCAGTTAAAGGATCCACCGAAGATAGGAAATTAATAGGTTGCTTGGTCGCAAGAACCCTTCCACTTGCCTTACCGCCCACAATTACTTTACATCTTAAGGAATAGGTCATAGTTCACATTTTACCTTGTGTAATTTCTTATTATGGATTTTAAATCAGTCAGACATACGGATACGCCGTTGGATTTGTTGAGATAGTGAGCAGCTTTTACACTGTTTGTTATTACTCCATCATATTCTTCATGGGTTAATAGAGGTGACAAGCACGTACATGCATCACAGATTAGACTTCCGCCAGCATTTTCAAGTTTCTGCGCAATTCCGGAGCTGCAAGCTTTTTCGTATATAGCGCGAGGACAGAAGATCATGCATCTTTTCGAAAATTTCTTGCCATTTATCATATTCGATAATAACTCTAATTCAAATGCTCCAAGTTGAGGACTCCCTAGTGCTATTACGTCGCCCGATTCTGTAGTATTGAGCTCATCCATTACTGATTTTTCTTCCTCTTTGCCAAACGAAATACTTTCGCCATTTATTTCCTTATTAGAGAACATACCACATCCACCAGATGTACCCAATGCAGCGGCCAAGGATTTAGTCTTATACATATCTATGTTACTAATATTATGACCGAATGAAATACAGCTTTCTTTTGTGGATTTTCCAGAAAAATATCCCAATAATCCGTAATCTAGTTCTGTATTTAGGTTCGTTTCTAACTTAACTTTGATCTTAGGATCCCTTACGCTTTCAATTCTAAGTTCTGAGTAGGGGGTCTTGCCAGTTACTGCACTTGCTAAGGCGCTGAGAGAGCTTTCTTTGTTGGTATGTAGACCAAATACTGAATTTGCGATAACCGCCGCATTACTTTCTGCGAAGCTAACATTATGCCCCCTGTCGGGTAATTGAAATATTTCATAGGGAATACAGGAAAATGAAGGAATCGATCCCATTTTCTCATAAGCCTTGATTATTTCAATTTGGCTTCTTTTGAAATTGTTAGAAAGGTTATTTTGCTTCTGGGCGTCATATCCCATTGGATTTATTGTAGTTGGAACTCCGAAGCGCGTTCCTTCACTGTACTCTCTTAGAAACTTAACTCCCGCATCTCCTATTGTGTTATAGTTTACACCAGAAAGGTGAACCCATTCTACCGGTATTAATTTCTCTGCATCTGTTGCTTTGCCTATTGACAAAAGGATTTTGTATGCCAATGAAGTAGCTTTACCATGCTTCTCGTCCAACGCATCTTCCTCATCTCTTGTTAAGTGCACAAACATTATGACTTCACTGATCTATAATAATCATCATCAGCGCATATTCACTGTTTATGTGCATTGAGTAAAATTTTTTTTGTGCAACTATTGAATAGAATAAATAGAGATTGTTATTACCATAATGCCATGGAATGTGCAGTATATGATACATATGTTACGAAGAAAGATGGAAAGATAATGCACTTTGACGTTATAGTGGAATCTTCGACTCCGCATGAAAAAGCAATAGAATACGGAAAGGAGTATCTAAAAAACGCCGGTCAGGATGGACAAACAATGACACAAGAGGAATGTCAATTTTGTCACGTTCAAGAAGCACCAAAAGTAGTTGAAGACAGTATACAACAAAACGGCTACTTTATACAAAAGATGGAAGGATGTTCATAGAGGATAATACTCATCCGATTTTTATTTTTCTGCTTTCATTCAGTGTGGATGGAACGCATTTTTGTCAGCTTCAAATTAACGATTTAATTTTGAAGGATACGGTTAATTAATTTTGTTTAGGTTTATTTTCTGATTTCACTCTTTGTCATAAAGATAACACGATACAGTATGATTTTGTCCTTTATTTTCCAATCGTGGTTCTATCTTACATTTATCCATACTGTATGGACATCTGCTGAAAAATTTGCATCCAGTTTCTGCAGGCGCTGAATCAAAATTTTTTATTCTAACTACCTTTTCTTTGTCAACATTTTGAAAATTAGGTTCAGAAACGGCATCTAACAAAGCTTGGGTATAGGGATGAAGTGGATTTGAAAATACACTATCTATCGAGCCACTCTCAACAATCTTGCCGGCATACATGACAGAGATTTCATCTCCAATTAATCTTGAAGTTGTCAAATCATGAGTTATGTAGATAACAGTTATTTTGTGATTAACACTCAGTTGCTTTACTATCTGGAGTATCTGTCCTCGAATCGAAACATCAAGCATAGAAACAGGCTCATCCGCAATTATTATCTTTGGTTCAATAGATAGAGATCTGGCAATAGCAACTCTCTGTCTTTCACCTCCAGATAACATATGCGGATACTTTTCTGCAAATACTGTGGATGGCTTAAGACTAACATCATCCAAAACAGCAAGGATCTTTTTAGTTCGTTCTTCATCTGAGTACTCTTTATAAAAAATATCAATCGGTTCTTTTATGATATCAAAGACTTTCATTAATGGATTAATTGAACTATATGGATCTTGATGAATCATTTGTGCTTGTTTGCGAAAATTCCGAAGTTCTTTGCCAGTTTTCTTGGTAATATTGTCACCATTGAAAATAATTGAACCTGAATCTGGATCAATTGCACGCAAGATCACCCTAGCCAGAGTAGTTTTACCAGAACCCGATTCACCAACCAAAACTGAAACTCGCCCTTCTTGAATGTATAAACTGACACCATCTAACGCCTTTTTATACTCCTTTTTTCCAGGGTACAGAAAAGAAAATACATTTGTCCCAATTGGAAAATATTTTTTGACATCCTGTACTTCTAAAATGTTCCTCAAATTGTGAATATTAATGACAAAATGTAATTTAAACGATCTGTATCTCTACATTTAGATTATATGTCAGATTGATTATTGAGAATTTTTAGCAGTTTCAATAAAGTTACCATGGCCAATATTCGATTCATCTACTATGCCATCCTCCATGACTATCCTTCCTCTAACGATAGTCATAACTGGCCATCCTGTTAGCTTCCAACCATCATATATAGTGTAGTCCGAATGAGAATTTAATATATCGGGACTTACGGTTCGCTCCTTATGCAGATCCACGATAGTTAAATCGGCATCCGATCTTTCCACTATTGTACCTTTTTTTGGAAATAACCCAAAAATTCTTGCTGCATTCGCGCTACAAATTTCAGATATCCTAATAAGGTCGACCCTTTTCTTATTTACTCCTTCACTTAACATTACTGGAAGCATTGTGGCTAGTCCTGGAAATCCCGAGAGGGCATTCCAATAGTTACCATTTGCCTTTTTTATCTCCAAGTCATTGGCAACATGGTCCGTCCCTATAGTATCGATTATACAAGTTCTTATACCATCCCATAACTTTACAAGGTTTGCCTTAGATCGCAGAGGAGGTACTACTTTACCCTTGATATTATCATAATCGGTACTATGTGTCAAATAATGAGGGCATGTTTCAGTCCAAATTTTTAGGTTTTGATATAATCTTTTATTCCGAGAAATTTCGTAGAGGGCCTTTGCTGATCCAATGTGAACAAAATACAGATTCGGTTTATAATTCGATGCAATTTTCATTATCTTTTTTATTGAAATGATTTCTGACGATTCTGGTCTTAATGATGACCATAATTTGAGGAGGTCTGAAGTGACAGGCTCTTTCATCTTCTTCCTCTCTCGTATGTTTTTAGAGCATTGGACATGGTCCTCAGCATGAACTAGTATTATGGAATTTAGGGCTGAACCGTTCTTAATGATCTCAGTCAAAAGTTTCTCTGTCATATTAACTTCAATTTCCTT
>JAJPIN010000158.1 GCA_021324715.1 Nitrososphaeria archaeon | reverse complement strand
TGATATGGTAGTTTTAGGACTAAAGTAGGTATTATCATCCTTTTCTGCATCAGGAGATGATATGGTAGTTTTAGGACTAAAGTAGGTATTATCATCCTTTTCTGCATGAGTAGTTAGTGGCAAGAATGGAAATATCCTGATGTCATTACTCAAGCAAGAATCAAAGATTCCACAAGATTCAAAGTATGGAGATCTAAGGTCCTTTTCATAGTTCATCCAGTACGGGGAATAAATAGTAATCCCGGAGGCAAATATTTTTTGTGACGGAATGACAAAGGAAAAAGCACAAATAGTAAAAATACTGATCAAGAAAAAAATGGCCAATGCTTGACATTTTTTATCTTTGTTCAAATCAATATTTGATTTAATACTTAGTATATTTAGACTGCTTTAACTAATTTAATAAGATAATTGGATAAATGAGTGCAAGTATCTAATTCCTAATCAGGTAATATACAATATTACGTTTAATATTTGCTAGAAGAAATCACAGAATTTTTTTCTTAAATATTAATTTGAAACTTATTGATTAATCCTATTCAATTATTATTTCCACGAGGCTCTTGGGGTGATTTTAGATATGATTATCACAGAAAAATTAAGCATACTTATTTGGTGATCACACATAAAAAAATTATCGTCCATTTGGTTATGGATATTTATATCATATTCTCGTTATAATTCTAGAAATGTAAATGAATGAAAAGATAATTAATATACGAGAAATTTATTCTAAAATGGCTTCGGACAATTCTGACTTTATTGATTTTTTTGATCTCCCACATTTACAGTCGGGTATTTTAAGATTAAAACCCGGTCAAATGGATGGACAAGAACCTCATTCATTAGATGAAATCTACCTAGTATTACAAGGAGATGGATTTATAGAAATTGGCAAAAAATCGTACGTTCTAAAGAAAGACCTATTTATCTATGTACCTGCCAAAGTAAAACACAGATTCTATGGCAATACTCAAGAAATATTGGTGATATATTTTTTTAGCGGTTAATGTTGAATAATAACTTAGGTTTAAGTATCTATTTGTATAACAGTCATCTTTAACAGTTACATTTGCATTTTATGATAAATTCATAGGCATTGCTTCTAAATGTTTAGCTAGTACCATTAGAACTTCAATCTTTTTCTTAGGGTAATTTGCAAAGTTAAGAACTTCGTCAATGAAAGTTGAAATTGGAATAGCCTCTTCTCCAACTACCTCAATACCCCTTTTGGTTAGCAGGTATGATTTTGCAACTGGCGAAGCCTGAATTCCATTTAAAAAATAATGTTGTGATTCGGACATCGATTTACTTGCTTTTGCATAGAGCTCCTTTATGAACTGAGTTTCCACTGCAATATTCTCTTCTAAAAGACTCATTCTTTTTACGAGCTCATTGACCCTCTTCACAGCTTCAAATACCATGATAAATTCTATCCTTGTTTTAATGATGAAGTTTAGTCAGAGTCTATTCTTAATTCATCTTTCTTGCTTTCTTGTTCTTGTAACTTCTTAAGTTCGCTTAACAGGAACTGTTTATATTTATCCCTTTCTTGTTCAGTCATTTTATCCAAATTAGAACTCAATGTTAAACCAATAGAAGATAATCGATCTATCATATCCACAGCCACAAACTTGCCAACATTCCCAACCCTCATTACTACATCTAATTGTTTTTGCATAATATTGTGAACAGAATCTACATCTGCAGCTACATCCATGCCTCTCGAGGTAATTTTATATTTGCCACTATCGGTTTCGCTTATTAGGCCCTCTTCTAACAATCTTCCTAGCATCGGATAGATTAAACCTGGCGAAGGCTTCCATTTTCCTCCGCTTTGAAAAGTAGCCTTGTCGATGATTTCTTTACCGGTCATAGGTTCTTCCTCGAGTAGACCGAGAATATAATGCCGTGAAAATCCTCTTGGGATAGCACTACCTACTCTGGCAAGCCAATTAGATAACATATCACTAGTAATATCGCTAGCGATATATTAGTTTTTGCAGTCGTATAGTTCTGGTATCTTGTTGGAGTTTGAAAGGTAGATGGTAACTTTCGAAGGCTATTTGGTTAAATATTCTCGAAATACAAGATTCTTCACTTGTCGTATATTAAAAGTGTCTTGCTTTTGATTGTCGAAGCTATACTTGTGTATGCTATCACGTCATTATTAGATCCTGTTAAGGGATTCATTGTCAATAAGTTCAGTTCGCAGAATTTACCAGTAAATGAAGTTATTGCATTAGTTGGTATTGCAGCAATAATAGCATTCACCGCAATCGCATATTATTTAATTCTTCAACTCCGAAATTATCTGAAAAGTAGGAAAGCAGTAGAAACAGTTGAGTATAATCTAGATTTATTATTGCAGGATATTGAAGATTTCAGTAAAAAATGGAGAGTAACCAGATTCTTACGTCTCTCCTATAGACGGGAAATACAGCGAAAGTCAATGTGGGGTAATAGATTCATGATTAGAGATCATGCAAACTCGATTCGCTGTAGTGCAAAAAATTTGAAAGTTTTAGTCAATCCAAACGAAAGACTATTCACATCTCTTGACGAAATCGTGAATAGTATGGTTCATTTGGGCTTGGAATTAGAATTAGTATTCGAAACGATGTCAAATATCAAGCAAACTGCCGAATCAAAATTAAATGAATTGGTGTCGGAGGGAGACAACATTTGCGTAAAATTTAGAAATATAATTCCTGAATTAGAGGAATTGAGAAGCAAAATACCATAAAGATAAGTCTGGTTAAGTGTATGGAGT
>JAJPIN010000049.1 GCA_021324715.1 Nitrososphaeria archaeon | reverse complement strand
TAAAGGAAAGAGATTTATGAATTTTCTCAATTGAGCTTTGATCCTAAAACAACATAATATATGACTAAATTAACTTGTTCTATGGAATCTATAGTTTCAAAGTACAAGAAACAACTATCATTATTAATAGAAAATAGAGTAATCTCAGAAGAACTTTATCGTCATTTCATTAATAGAGGCTTGAAGGTTATATCACCCTTGAGTGACTATGGACTCGATTATTTGGGTGAAATTTTACCAGAGATAGTTATCGGTGCATCCTCTAACTATGTCAGTAAGATGAGAGTTCCTTATCAAGCCACAAGTTATGTTGCAGCAAGAACTAAAGAAAAAGGAAAAGGAGTTTACATTTACAAGATTAATCAAAAGCCTGGTGGTGGTGTATTATCTTTAACTGGTGGAACTAGAAAACTAGGGGATAGCCTATTTGCATCAACTCACAGAATCTTGATGGGTTCAAAAGCATTGATGATAAGTGCGGACAATTTGGTCGTCAACAAGGAACAAATTTGGAATTGGCAATTTTTTGGAGATGTTGTAAGAGATTTAGCTCCAGAGGTCTATGAGGATCTCATAAAACTAAAACAAAAAGTGGCTACAAATTCAAACTTTCATCAAATTATTGTAGCTAGATCTGAAAAAACATTTGAAAGACTCAAGCTTGCAGAACTCTACCAGAAAAACCAAATAAAAATTCTAAATCCGAAAAATGAAATTCGCGTGATCTTTCTGACAGATGAATCAGGATATGATTATGCCTCAAAGTCAATTCGTGAATCTGATTTAATTCATTACATTGTCACTGACAAAATTTTTGATATGTATTCGGCGATGAATAAGGTAAGACGATTATACGGCATAGATCTGATCTTAAATGACGGAGGTCGTATTATGTCAAATTCGGTACGAGATCTTGGCATACTTGGAGAAGAGAGAATTACTCTTGAACCCTATCCTGGAGGTAAGTTCATTTCTCATGATGAAAGCAATAATCCAAAAGCTGTACTTGGGGCAGATGGAACTGGGATTGATGGAGGGGAAATTAAGAATGGAATTAGGATACACTCAACAAGAATAGGAAATGAGGTTGCTAATGTCTATTTATATCCACTAAATGAGGGAATGTGCACTTAGCTGAACTCATTGGTTGTCAGAGTAAACTACTTCCAAAACAATATGCAATACAAATTCAAGAGCCAAGTTTCAATCCTAGATATCGATAGTTATTTGTTACACTCAATTAGATTATAGAGTCTTCTTATGTTTGTGTGAAACCTTTTTTTTCAGAGAATCAGTCATTTCATCAAAAAGCTTCGCCAAGTCCCATCCAATATTGGTGTAAGAAATGTCACCATGGACAGATAAGATATGCACATCAATTTCGTATCTTTTTCTGGCACCTTGAACACTTCTTAATTTTATATGACAACGGGCCTGCTCAATATCGGGATGAATTTTTTTTAGGAACCTGGTAACATTTGTAAATTTAGACTTAGCCAGCTCTGCGTCAATTGGTTCATCTGGTAAACCTACAATATACATAGGAATATCTTCTTCTAACTTTTCCCCCAATAACGCAACTATGTCCCTGTAAGTAATAATTCCCTGAATTTCATCCCATGCCTTGATTATACAATAAGTTGACCTCGCACTTATCATCCTGTCACAGACCACTTGGAGACTCTCCTCAACATTAGCAGTTACTATATCATCATTTGCCAATCCAGAAACTTCAATAGAAAGTCTATCTTCAGTGTTGTCAATACCTACTGATTTTTTGCCTATCCTTTCAGAAGGTAACATTACTTTCATGATATCAGATGAGGTAATAATACCAACTAGGCGACCGTTATCAGTTACAGGCAGATGATCAATTCTCCTCCTTTTCATAATGGACCTTGCAGCAGACAGAGTCTTATGTCCATCAATAACTATTGGTTCACTGGTCATTATGTTTGATGCGATGATTTGCAATTTGCTCTCAACCAAGTGTTTTCTTATCAATTCAACAATTCGCTTGGCTGAAACTTGCCCCACAATATCACCCTTATCAGCTACAGGCAAGGTTCTCATCCTGTAATGACTCATTATTCGTGCAGCTTCGCCAACTACACTGTCTTTATTCAATTCGGGAATGATTTTGCCAACTAGAGATGGTTTTGTACTCTTGATGTCTTTGATTCCTATAAGATCTCTAATCGTCAATGCTGCTACTTTTCCAGATAACTCAATGAATATGTCATAAGAATCAGTCTCAATAAGAGTGCTAATTATTTTTGATGGAGTCTCATTCTTGGATATTATAATTGGCTGATCCATAAGATCCCTAATTGGTAAGCTGCGAATTGCATTGAGATGACTATAAATTCTACTTATTGTCAACTTAAAGGGATATATTTTCATGGAAATTAAAGCCTTTATACAACAGATGCGGCGTAATGCATTTTAGCCATCTCAATTAGTTATTATACCATTATAAGAAAGAATATTTATGACTGCAAATATTGCAATTAATGGTTTTGGTAGAATAGGTAGATGCTTTCTTAGAGCTGCTCTGAAAGATAATGAGTTTCAGAGGCTGGCAAAGATAGTAGCAATAAATGACCTCACTGATGCAAAGACACTCGCACATCTATTCAAATATGATTCGACGTTTAGAAAATATGAAGGTGAAATAGTGACTGGTGAAGACGAAATTGTTATAGACGGAAATAAACTGAAAGTATTATCTGTAAAGGATCCTTCTGAACTACCTTGGAAGGATTTGGGCATTGATCTTGTTGTTGAATCTACAGGAAAATTTAGCGATGCCAATGCGGCTTTGAAACATATAAGCGCCGGTGCCAGGAAAGTAATAATTTCTGCTCCTGCTTCCAATCCTGATGCGACGATCATAATGGGGATAAACGATATTACATATGATGACGATAAACACAAGATAATCTCAATGGCTTCCTGTACGACAAATTGCCTTGCACCGGTACTCAAGACAATTAATGATAAATTCGGAATAGAGAGTGGGTATATGACCACCTGCCATGCCTATACTAACGATCAGAGAATCTTGGATTTACCTCACAAAGATCTCAGAAGAGCAAGAGCGGCCATGATGTCGATAATTCCAACTACAACGGGAGCTGCAAAGGCGATTGGTTCTGTTATACCAGAGCTAAATGGTAAAATGGATGGTATGGCTTTAAGGGTTCCAGTAAGTAATGGTTCCATAGTGGATATGGTCCTAACATTAAAAAACAATGTTACTAAAGATGAGGTCAATACGGAGTTGAAAGATTCATCAAATGGTAAAATGAAAGGCATCATGGCGTATACAGAAGATCCCATAGTATCTTCAGACATAATAGGTGAATCACATTCCTCAATTGTAGATGGTCTTAGTACAATGGTAATTGGTGAAAAGAGCAACTTAGTTAAAGTAATGTCTTGGTATGACAATGAATGGAGTTTTGCTTGTAGATTGGTAGATTTGGTGAAATTTGTAGTGAGAAAGATGCGACTTAATTGAATATAAATAAAAACAGGTTATTAAAATGGAAAAGCTAGTTTTGAAATATAACATTATTTGACAACCAAGACAGGACAATCGGCATACGTTACTACTCCTGAAGCAACACTACCTAGCAACATTCTTTTTAATCCGGACATACCTTTAGACCCAATAACAATCAAGTCTATTTTTTTTTCTTCCGCGTATTCCACGATAGTTTTTACTACAGAATTAGTACTAAAGACAACATCTGTGCCTACGCTTACTTTACTTTCAATGGCCTTTTGTTTCACTTCATCTACATACTTTTGTCCGCCTTGCATAGCTGTCATCACAATTCCCTTTAGAGGTCTGGGTATTCCGGATGTTTCAACGTCTTCCGTATGGCCATATCTTATATCAGAAGGGATAACATACAGCGCAATCAATTCTGCTTTGTGTTTTTTCGCTACATCAATTGCCTCATTTCCTGCATTTAAAGAAGGTTTGGAACCATCAACTGCGACTAGGATCTTTTTGATATTGATATTTTCTTCGATCAATACAGATGTAATTAGCATATTCTTATATAGGCCTTTTCACAAGAATCTGATTTTAAATTAAACAATACAAAATAAAAGAATAATTATGTAACAATGATTAGTAAGGGTTCAATTTATAAAAGAATAGTTCCTTTCTACAAAAACATATTAAAATCTAATTTATGTTCATTATTCATACTGGTTTTATTCCAATAGTTTCAAATTAATGATAGAGCGTTAAACTTCTTAATTGGTATCATAATTCTTAAATCTTAAGTAGAAATAAGTTCTTTTCAAATAAATGCAAAAATGCAAATTGTGCTTTATATACAAGTCCTCAAATAAATACCAACAAAAAAGGAAGAGAAAACTGTAGTAGAATTGAAATAAAAAAAGAAAATACCTTAATTTTTTGATTTACTCGATGGAGAATGACCATCCACCCTACCTTTCTATGCGTTCTATTTTTTTGAGCCGTAATAAGTTCTAACCCATAGATAAGGTTATTTGTTACTCATACAAGAAAAGGATAGATAATAATGCTATCTTCAACCCAAGAAGCTCAACAAATTAAAGCAAGAGTTTTGCATACAATAAAATCGGGTCTTGAATTTGATCTGAGCACTGAACAGTGCAAACAATTTCTGAAGAGGCATGTCAATTCGAATGCTTCCATGGTTATTTTAATAATTGATATTAATGGATCGACTCAAATGAGCATTACATTACCCCCATCAAAATTTGCTGCTATACTACAAGTCTTTTCCCAGGAAACAAGATTGGCAATAAAAGGATATGGTGGTTACGTCTTAAAATTTGTGGGCGATTCGGTAATTGGTCTATTCCCTGCAGAATTCGATAAGAAGAAGGCTTGTATCAATGCATTAAATTGTGCCCAAGGTATCCTTTCAATCATTAATGAATGCATAAATCCAATATTAAAAGAAAATCACCTTCCTGAAATAAAGGTAAGAGTTGGGTTGGACTGTGGACCTTCATTAGTAATATTATATGGAAAAAACATAGATACAGCTCCAATTGATGTAGTTGGACCAAGCATAAGCATTGCGTCTAAGATAGCTTCTGCGGCACAATTAAACCAAGTCCTGGTCGGTCAGTCGTTATACGATATCCTTGCATCTGATGATTCATTTAATCATAGATTCATCAACGTCAAGTTAACTAATGTTAAATGGAATTATATGAAACCTTCAAGTGGTAACATCTATGAATTATATTCTTACGGATAGATATTTGATACCAGTCTTACGACATCGACGTTTTACTGACATATATTTCAAATAATACAGTATATTTAAGCCGCATATCTTGACTATAGATACTAAAAAATTTTGGGAGTAGACGCTCAAGATTATTCTAATGAGGAGCATATATCGATGTTTTATAAAATTCAAACACAAAATTGAATCAATTAATCTAGCTTTGGTAACTTTATGGGCATGATCTGAAGTTCCTTTTTTTCATTAGTATCAGTAACACTCTCAATATTTCGAGAGTCCAGAAGCATAAATAGTCATATTAATAAGGTAAATCTAGGAATCCAATTTTCCTCTTTCAGTTTGAGTAGATCTGAAGATTATACTATTGAGTATATCTTAAAAAGCCAGACCGTATACACTGTAGTAATGGTTACAACTGTTAGGGAGCTTATGAGGAAGGAAGTATTTACAATTGAAGAGTCGGATTCTATTCAAAACACTGCAATGAAAATGAATGATAAAAAGGTAAGTTCATTGCTTGTTGTTGGTAGCGACGGTAAACCAACAGGTCTGGTTACGGAACGTGACTTGGTTAGAAAAGTTTGTATTAAAGACGTACGCACAAGTGAAGTGAAAAATAAAGAGATAATGTCAGCTCCATTGATTACTGTTGACTCTAAATCGACTCCATCGATTGCGGCAGATTTGATGCTTAAGCATAACGTTAGGCATTTACTTGTTGTTGATGATGATTCGAAAGATGCGAACAAACTAATTGGCATGATTACCCCGCTCGATTTTACAAAGTATGAAGAATATGTACGTAGTGATGAGGACAAAGAAAGTATTGAAATGATCTTAGAATATTATATCTAAGGTCGTCTAAGTACCATCCGACATCCATTCTATAGTCGGTTAGCGCAATGATGTTTATCTGCAAAGTTTTTTAGAAAGTAATAGCGGTACATGGTAATAAGAATAACCATGCCGAGGTCTAATACGCAAGTTTCAAACAAACGTACAAAGGAAGGCCAGTCACAGACTGATGCACCATTACCAAAATGGGCTGAGGACGAAATTAAATCTGTACAATTTGGTGAGCCAGAAATTCTAACAAGATCAGGATACATATTGGCAGTATACGAAGGTGTTTACAGGATTGATTTACAAGTATATGAAGCGCTTTCGGATGGTAGGACAATTATTGAAGGATTGGATGTACCCAAAAATTTAAAAATTTCAGACTTTCTAAAAGGATTCATTTATGAATTTAAAATAAAAATGTTCAAAGGTGAATTGAGTTCCAAATTAGTTGAGCTCTTAAAATCTATGTACAATCTGGACATGAATGCGATTTATAAATTTGAGTTGGAAGACCTTCAGCTCATGGATGTGGAATCAGACATACAGGCATCACCCGGTACTGATGAAGATGAAGATTAGTAACGTCCTTATTTTTCACTGTCCAGCATTTTTCTAAAAGAAGTACCCACGATTGGACTTACTAAGTAAGGTATCGTTTGTTTCAACCATACTCCACCTCGCATATAAATAGGAACAACAATTTCCAACCGTTTTGAATTAGAAGCTCGTATTATTGCTCTAGATACAGTACTGGGATCCAAATAAAAATGCTCATTTTTTTTGAACTTGTTGCCAAATGATGAATGATAGAAAAAATTCGTCTTCACACCTATTGGGCTTACAACAGTAACACGTACGCCCGTACCATGTAATTCGTGTTGGAGTGACTCCGAAAAACCAAGCATTGCAAATTTCGAGCCACAATATGCCGCCAATCCAGGAATTCCAAAGCTCGCTGCGAGTGACGCAACATTTATGATGTGCCCATTTTTTTTACTTAACATTGAGTTTAGAAATGCTTTGGTACAATATATCATTCCAAAGTAATTTGTTTTTGTTACTAACTCTAACTCCTCTATTGACTGAGAGGCTACTTTTCCTAATATCCCAATTCCTGCATTATTTACCAAAATATCAACGGTGTCATAAACTGATAGTACTTCTTTAGCCATCTCTAGTACCTCCGATTTGTTGGATATATCACAACCAAATATCATGGATTCGGATTTCTCATCTATTTCAGATGAAACTTGAGATAATCGTTCCTTGTTTCTAGCAACAAGTATAATAGCTTTGGCTTCTAGTTTAGCAAATTCTAATGCTGTTGATCTGCCAATACCTGATGACGC
>JAJPIN010000068.1 GCA_021324715.1 Nitrososphaeria archaeon | reverse complement strand
ATTATGGGTTTTTAACGCTGTATTTTTCCTTCAATAAATTCCATGAAAGAGTTCTTTGCTTCTAAATATGGCTTTTGTACTGGGGGGTGCTTAAAGCAATATGCAGATACGCTGTCAAGTTGACCTGTTATACCCCTATCTATGGCCATTTTTGTGCCGCGTATTGCGTCAATCATGACGCCAGCGCTATTGTATGCATCAACAACCTTCAGCTTAACATCCACTTCTACTGGAACTTTACCAAAATATCTACCACGCAAGGAGATGTAGCACACCTTATCATTGGCAAGGAATCCTACAAAATCAGACGGGCCAATTCGCATTGGCACCTCATACGGCACCATAGCTGCTACCGCACTTGTTTTGCTTATTCTCTTATCTTCTAAACGTTCTTCGTCAAGCATATTGTAGAAATCCATATCACCTCCTACATTTAGCTGGTATGTTTCATCCACCCTGACACCTCTATCCACAAAGAGTTTTACTAGTGTCTTATGCAAGACTGTAGCTCCTAATTGACTCATAACATCGTCTCCAGCACATATGAGATTTTTGTCTGCAAAGGCCTTTTGCCATTTTGGAGTTGATGCGATGAAGACCGGTATTGCATTGATGAAGGAGACACCTGCATCAAGACATTGTTCTACGTAATATTGAGTTGCTTCTCTGCTTCCAACAGGAAGATAGTTTATAAGAATTTCAGCTCCACTTTCTCTTAGTAACTTTGACACATCAGCTGCGGGGCTATCTGATATCTTGACTCTTTCATTTAGGCGCCTACCTATTCCATCAAGTACTTTTGCTTTCTGGACTTTAATACCGGTTGAAGGCACATCAGAGATTTTTATTGTGTTATTTGGATTAGCAAATATTGCGTCTGCTAAGTCACATCCCACCTTCGATTCTACTACATCGAAGGCTGCTACAAATTCAATATCGCCCGGTCTTATGCCACCAAGGGAATATGCAATTAGACCTTCGGGTGTGTCATTAACATCACTTATCTCCTTATTTTCATTAATGTAACTATTACCATAAAATGAGATACCTTGTAATAGTGCAGAAGCACAGTTTCCAACGCCTGCTATTGCTACTTTTACTTTTTTATTTACTTTATTTCTGTTACCGCTCATAATTGATTGATTTACCATATTGATCTAATCAATATATGTGTATTCGATTTGCTTAATTTCACTAACCATGGGGCTATTCTATAGGAAAACTCAAAAATACTGGCTACTTAGTGATTGGGTTGTATTGGATTAAATTGCCGATGAGTTTACGGACGCGGTTCCGATTTAGGTTTAAATATATGATATGTCGTAGAGAACTTAATAGGGCTATGGCATTAGCCTTGGCAAATACCAGAACCGCTTCTATTAGAATGCTGATAATGCCTATCAATTGAATTAAAATGATAGGTAATCAAATATGAAGGGCATTGAATTTGTGTTATTGGCTGTGGGAGCGTTGGCCGGAGCATTTCTGAGGTATAAAATTGCATCATCTCCCATATTATTTGGAGTTTTACCACTGAATGTACTAATAATTAACGTCGTCGGAAGTTTTATTCTCGGGATTTTTTCATTCCTATCCGTAAGTTTAAACCTTGACACAAAATACTCGATTTTGTTAGCGGTAGGATTCTGTGGATCTTTTACAACTATGTCTTCCTTTGCTCTTGAATCAATTAATCTCTTAGACAATAAGCAATTTGCATTGTTTGCATTAAATTTATTTGCAAACGTAGGACTATCATTAGGCGCAATTGTTTTAGGAAGGGCGTTGAGTGTGGCATTAATTAGGATATGACAATAACATGAGGTTAAAAATGCTCTGTCTGACAATAAGAATAAAAAGAAACGATGAGCTCAATGGTAAAAGGCTCCATAGATCATTGATTGATTTTCTAATCGAAAATAAAGTTTCTGGTTGTACTGTTTGGACAGGAGTTGATGGATTTGGAAAAAGGAAGAGGTCTACAATCAGTATAGAAGGGGTTACTATCAATATGCCACTTATAATAGAGGTTATAGATGACAAGTCAAAAATTGAATCGGTATTGCCACAAATGAGAAGAATGGTTGGAGATAATGGAATAGTTACCATTCATGAAGTCCATGCTCTTTAGGTTCTAGTGCTAATGACCAATAAATTCCTTTTAGATAATGCGTCGATTAGTCTGTCTATCAATCAACTTGACGTCTTATCTACCTTGACTTAATGAGATAAAATGATATACTAAATGCAGTTTCGTAGTTGTTTACACACGTACCTGGAGTGGTTTAGAATCGAACTTTTTTGGTTTTGAATGGGGAGGCAAAGAGTGAACTAACAGTCTAAAAATCATTAGTTCGGATTTAATATTCATCATTGCTTCACTACTTAAGGGACCGGGTGCAATCATTCTAATTCTTAAAATTCATGCCGAATTTCGGAGTGCAGTATCATTACCAGTATGCGGAACGCTCAACAAATAATTAGACGATAATGGATTTCTGCTATAAGTAATCATTGTTTTTGGCGTCTGCAAAATAAAGATATATAGGGCTTGGAATAATATGGTAGAGAATCCTGATCAAAATTTGCGAAATAGGGCTTTGTATCAGGAGGACAATCAACAAAGCCATTTGCGATAAACTGTTTGTAAACATTATTGTACAACTCACCATCTTTGGGAATATCTGTCACCATCTGCAAAGTACCATTATTGTTTAACTTAGAACTAATCGCGTTAATCAGGGAACCGAAATATGAAGCATCTGATAATTGCCTAAAATTCATAGATCTTGGAACATAGATAATGAAATTGTCTACCGAATTATTGGGTATATTTGGAAGTAGCTTTGCCGGATTGCCCCAAAATACAAATGCATTCTGGGTTTCTAAATCTAAAAACTTGGATTTTGCATAATAGATTTCATTTTGATCCTCGCCAATACCGATGAAAAATTCAGCCCATGTGTCCTTAGCCATTTTATAGATAATTTTGCCTGTAAAATTTCCAAATAGGATATTAATTTTCAAAAAACTTTTCCTAGCGTTTAGTATCGTTCTTATCAATAGAGTAGAAGGATTTCCTTCATGAAAAAATTGGTACACTGAATTCCATCGATACTTGAATATGTCAGGAAAACTCTTCATTTTTATTAATTCTTTAAACAATTGGGTCTCAGCAAAATCAGAAAAGTATGAATCTGTTCTAGACACCGCTTCAAATTTAGGTAAATAAAGCTCCTCATATAAGCTTGTAACCCTATTCCAAGCTCTTATCGGATCAGACCCCATGTAGGTAACAGATAGATCTGATAACCACAAGACTTCTGCCAAGACCTTTATTTTTCCAATATCATAACCCTTAACTTCGATCTCAGAGAGTAGTTTTTTAAATTTTACTTGCGCAGTTTCTAGTTTAAAATATGGAAAATCAGTTCTCCATATGATAGCTTCAACAATTAAACTCTTGTCAGATTTTCCTATGTGTTTCGAGATTCCTAACTGATCGTCTGAAAATGGAGATTTAGACTTAAAAGAAAAATTTTCAAACAGCTTTTCTAAGTCCTGTGCATCCAATTTGAAGTATGCATCATGTATTTGGTATCTTTGAATAATCTCTATTGTTCTAGAAACTCTAGGGCCAACTATGGGCCTAATTTGTGATTCTGATTCAGGGTAACCACGTTTTTCTGGATTAGACTCACTACTTACGTAGCTAAATTGCAACGGGTCATAATCATGCAAAAGTGCCCCCACAAGTATAATTTCTACATCATTAGCAGTAAATCTATAATCATATATAGAATTTGGTAACATTTTTAGTGACATGTAACATACTTCAAGACTGTGGTGAAAGTTATGGTATACAGTAGATCCTTCACCTAATCCAATATCTGAATATACACCTTCCAAAAAATTAATCAACCTAGAAATTTTATCAATTTTGTCATCATCTATTCCTCTATTTTTCGCCACATCTAAAATCGCCAAAATTAACCTATCCTCTTTAATATCGGCAAGTGTTTCGTCTGCTTCCTTTACTATGGATTTGCGAAAACCTGGAAGTTTTTCCAAGATCTCATTGTAAATAATTTTAATCGGCAAACTCTTATACAGATAGATCCAGAATCCAGTTATTTTCCAAGGATATTTGAGCCTAAATCTCTCTCTTTCTATAATTTCGTCGACCAAAAGTACAATATTTCTGTTAAGTTTTCCTATTTCGCGATTTGTCACGATATTTTCCTGGTTATCTGATTTTGTGCCTTGATATTCAGCGCGTATTACCGCCCATTGTGGAATTTTAACCCTATATCGAAATCTTTTGGAAAGTCCATTTTCTGACCATGGAAATCGAACTGTCTCTCTTTCAGTCATTGCTACGTTACGATTTCTCGTGTTCAACAAATCATCATCTTTAACAACTTGTAGTATCAATTCCTTATTTGGAACTTGCAGTCCTAGCAAAACGTGCCAATATTTACCTTTATCAACCCAATCAGGGGCATATGTCGCTGGATCCCAAAAATCAATCGGTCCAAATGGAATGTAGCCATCTTCAAACTCGTGAGTTTCAGGATTGTATGATTTATATTCATACTTTCCAATCTGAGGATTAATTTGACGTGCGAGATCCCTTGTTTCGTTAACCCTAGTTGAGGATCTTGTAAATTCTCTATGTGCCATAATCCCCCAAACGGTTGCTAGTATACTGAAAGTTGTAAAAATCAAGTCTGTGAATTCGATTTTGCCATTTACGGCATAATTGAGAGCAAATTGAACACCAAGAACATAAGCAGAAAACATCCCAGCAAAAAACATGAAAAGAAAAAACCATCTTGCCAGTTCATTATAAAATAAGCTAAATGATTTTTTGTCGTACCTGTTTGGCATCCTATGATTCATGAACAATCACTGTCATTAATGAGCATTACATCTGAAATTGATTGTACGACTCTCTTCAACTATCCATACCTTATCAATTACCGTCGGTTAAAAATAATTCGATATATAAATGACCCCATTACCTGCTTAATTTCCATTTTAGTTTCTGGGCAGAATATCAATTATACATTATGAAATCTGAGTCGATACATTAGATATGACTGAGATGTAATCAAAGCACAAATATTTCACACAACAATCAGTTTTACAAAATGCATTCGTTTGTTTACTTGTAGCTGTCTTGATATTTCCTTAACGTCCTTAGCGTCGCCTTTAAGAGAAAATATTTCAAGGCACCTATCTTTGTCTATTTTATTATGCAGATGTACAATTATGATCTTGTCAAAGTCATGTCTTATCGAAGAAACTTGTTCATCTGAATCTTCATCATGTACCGCCAAAAGTAACGAATTAATTTCTCCATCTAGGTCTTCTTTCATCCGTTCATCAGATAGGAGATTTCTAATTCCTGCCCTTATTATTTCAGACCTTCCGGAAAATCCCAATGATTTAAGCTTATCCAAGCTATCGATTATTTCTTCATTTAACGAAACACTCACTATGGTCAATTAGATTTTCATAAACTAACATTGGATATATATTATTCCATAATTTATTAGCCATAGTTGCATATGTAAATTAAAAAAAAGCTGATTTCATAAATTACTGGGCATGGTGAAAAACTCCTGAAGACTTGTTCTGTGAAATAGTCATGAAAATGGTAACCCAACATATGACTTGCTTATTTACAAGTCTGAAATTGAGCAATGTAATAACGGTGGAGGCGATAAAGAATTTCAATACCATTCATATGGGCGTATCAAAAAATTACCAGATAATCATTGTGCCAAAAGGATCTATCAATTTATTCGCTTTGCCGAACAAGACAATCAAATTCAGTCGATTCAATTCTCGATTTCTAAGGTATATTTGGATAATAATTATTAAGATTAAGTCATTTCGCTTAATTATTATTAATAAAAAAACTATATATTCTTAATAAAACATTATACCAACATGAAGAGACAGATAATTGTTTTGTTTCCTCTGATTTTATCCGCACTATTTCACATTTTATGTCAAAATTTGTACGCGCAAAATGAAAATTCCAACTCTGCGCTACCTTTTGATCATAATACGACAAAGCCAGTGAGTAATTCAAATAACGAGTTCAACGCGGTTACTAATAGCTCACACAAACTGATTGTAGTGTCATCTTTTTTCCCTATAGGTGAATTCGTCAAGAAAATTGGTGGCGAAAGGGTAGAGTCGTCACTATTGATTCCAAAAGGGATCGAACCTCATGATTTTGAGCCAACAATAAATCTAATACAAACTGCCGATACTGCTGATGTCTTAGTGTACAATGACTTGGGAATTGATAATTGGGTTGCAAAAATTAATACTGCAAATAGAATTGATGCAAGTGAGGGCATTAATGCAACTTATGTTGACAAGCGTAACATGACTCTTGATCCCCATGTATGGTTGGATCCAATACTTGCAAAAAGGGAAGTAGAAAATATACGAGACGGCTTAATTATGATTGATCCAATTAACAAGGATTTCTACATTAATAATACAAAGATTTTTTTAAATGATCTTGATAACCTAGACAAAACAATAAGAACTCAATTGGAGTCATGCAAGAAAAGAGACTTTATTCCATTTCATAATTCATTTTCGTACTTTGCTAATCAATATGGATTAAAACAACACAGCATTTCTGGTATGGGGCCAGAGGCAGAAATAACGCCCTTAAGATTAGCTGAGATTATAAATATGGCAAAAAGATTGGACTTACATGTCATCTATTCAGAAGAACTAATGGACCCACGATATGCATCGGTGGTTGCTGAGGAAATTCCAAATGGTAAGGTGCTTACTTTAAGTCCCATAGAAGGACTGACAAAGTATGAACAAGAAGCAGGTATAGGTTATATTGATAAAATGCGGCAAAATATAAAGAATTTGATGGTGGGATTAGATTGCAACCAGTTATTAAAGTAGTAAAGTTATCATATTACTATGATTCGTATCCTTCGTTGGACAATATTTCTTTTGCTGTAGACAAGGGGGATTTTCTTGGAATAATTGGTCCAAATGGCGCAGGTAAGACTACTTTATTTCAATGCATGCTTGGGATAATCGGCGATTATAGCGGTGAAATTAATCTTTTCGGATTGGACATTAGACAAAATAGGAAAACACTTCAGAAGGTGGGATACGTTCCGCAGAAAAAATCTGTAGAGCAAGCATTTCCTGCTACTGTCGAAGAGATTGTTTCACTGGGTCTAATCGGTAAGAAATCTAACAAGGAAGCAGTCTACAGTGCAATAGAATTTGTGGAATTAAACGCATATCGCGACAAGAGAATAGGTGAACTTTCAGAAGGACAGCAACAGAGAGTTATTATTGCTAAAGCTCTTGTAGGTGATCCTGATTTATTGATCTTAGACGAACCCACTACAGGCATAGATTCAACAGCACAAGATAAATTCTATAATCTATTGAGCAAATTAAACAGGGATAAGAAAATAACTATTGTGTGGTCTTCGCATGATTTGAATGCAGTTGAAAGTCTAGCAAATAAGGTAGCATGTATTGATAGGAAATTATTCTTTCATGGTGAATCAGAAGATTTTTTTGGAAACGAAGAAAGGATGAATTCGTATGTAGAATTTGCGATGCAATCACACATGAATCTTCATTTTCGTATGCCCAAAAATGGAAACACTAATAGTGATAAAAAAACTGATGGAAATGTTATTTGATATTATACAATATGGCTTTATGCAAAGAGCACTCTTATCAGCGATAATAATATCCATAGTTTGTTCCATTGTAGGGCTTTTTCTAGTTCTTAAGCGACATTCGTTGTTTGGCGATGCTCTTGCTCATGTGACATTTGGTGGGATAACATTAGGTCTATTCGTTGGAATTTATCCATTATGGACGGCTTATATAGTAGCCATTTTGACTGCAGTTGGGGTTAATAAATTAAGAGAATCTACAATAATTCCGCCAGATTCCTCAATTGCAGTACTTTTGACATCTGGTTTAGCTATTGGAGTTATTTTGATTAGTATTTCTGGAGGATTTACACTAAATTTGTTTAATATCTTATTTGGCAATATTCTTCTTGTGGGTAACGATGATGTAATCATGATATTGATTACAGCAGCTGTAGTTATTCCAGTGATCTGCATATTCTACAAAAAATTAGTTCTCATAACTTTTGATGAAAAGCAAGCAAAGGTCAGTGGATTAAACGTGACTTGGATCAACACTCTATTTATTATTCTTGCAAGTGTATCTATAATAGCATCAATACGACTTGTTGGGGTACTACTAATATCTTCATTGATAGTAATTCCAAACATAACTGCACTAATGCTTGGCAAAGGATTTAAGAAAACAATACTAATTTCATGCGCAGTTTCAACTATTTCTGTGATTCTTGGAATTATGATATCATACTATGCAAATTTGGCTCCAAGTGGAATGATAGTCTTAATAATGGTATCAATGTTCTTACTGACGATAATTATAAAAAATATGAAATTTACACTTAATAAAATAGTAGTTTCAAATAGGTAAGTCGATTTTTTATTTT
>JAJPIN010000268.1 GCA_021324715.1 Nitrososphaeria archaeon | reverse complement strand
TTTATCCATCTTGACATGAATAACCTTAGATAATAAATAACTATGTGATAGAATAAACAGAATTTTTTAAAAATTCTATAATCTATCAATCATTAGCTAATCCACGGAGACAACCTAATAGTCATGCAGATGGATTAAACTTCCAACGCATTACCAGATTAATCAAATAGTTGAGCTTGATGAGATAATAAAGGATCATCAAAACAATTGACTCACAGAAACAATCGGGTTGAAGAGTTAAATATCATATGTAAACCATACGATAATTGTTAAATTGATTGAGATAGAACTAGGAACTGTTGTTACCTTAACGCTAATAATGGCTTCAAGCTTGAGTTTTTGTCTTATGATTATTAACTTTAACATCCCAGCTTTCGGTAAGTACTTTGAGGATATCAAAGTATATTCAGATGTTTATACTGGTGGCGGAAATAGCAGCAAACCTATAAATCAATTTGATCCTGTAAATAAGGAGATTTATGTTGGTCAGACAATTAAATGGAGTAATCCTACTGCCGGAGCTCCTTATCCACACATAGTAGTTTTCGTAAGCAATCAAAGTGCCGAACTAGAGTCAAAAATATCAAACATTACTAAGCCACTACACTCATCGAATGGGCAATCTGTAGTAGGCAATTTGAATAAATTATTAATTGAAGATAATAATCAAAATAATAAATCCAATCAGACTTTAAGTGCAAGGTCGATCGTTCTTCCATCGGTAATAAATACTTCTAGTCTTGTTGTGAAGTATCTCAATGCTAACGGCAGTGGAATTTATAGTGGAGCTGGATACAATTTCACAGGGAATGAAAGATACGTTAGTTCAGGGCTGATTTGGGCTGGAGGAGTTATACCTGGCAATTTTGCAAAGATAAATTCCTTTATAGTAACATTTACCAAACCGGGAACCTATCATTATCAATGCCTGATATATCCGGAAATGAAGGGCACAATCATCGTAAAGCCTAGTCTTGGATTGTTTGAACTTTTCGGCAATCAAGTAAAGTAAAATGATTTCAATAATTTAGTACCTGGGTGTTAAACATATCTAGTTTCACATTAATTTTGTCAATTATTTTATCCTGTTTTTTGAGGTATACTTACTTGGTATCGTAAGAACCAATATAGTATCAAATGGAGATTTTAATTTGATTATTTGTAAAATTTGACTGATTATTCTTATTATTCAGCAAATAATCTTTCGTGCTTAAAATATTTGCTGCAAGATTAGTGTATTGTTGGTGTTTGCATTGTGCCTTTTCTGAACATTGCGATAAAAGTATAACGAATAATAATTGTATTATTTACCTTTAATCTGTATTGCATCTGCTATTTGTAATTGGTATGGCATCACTTTTAGTGTTTGTCTATGAGATATATGCTTCTTACTTTCACACTGATACGTATGGTCAAAACTCAAATGAAAAAATTAAAGCTCTGCCTTTACAAGATCTCATAAGAAATGGTTCCCCATTTCAAGGAAAAGTATCTGCTCCTATAACTGTAATTGATTTTAGTGATTTCCAATGCTATTTATGTAATAGATTTGTAAAAAATACTGAGCCGTTAGTGAATCAGTCATATATTCAGACAGGAAAGGTAGCCTTAGTTTTTAACCATCTCCCTAACAGAGGATTCGACTCCATGGGTGCAGCCCTTGCAGCTCAATGTACTAATGACCAGGGAAAATTCTGGCAATTTCATAATCTTCTTTATAGTAACCAGAAAGCTATTGACTCAGGGTGGGTAAGCAAAGAGAATCTGAAGAATTTTGCTTCGCAGATTCCAGGACTTGATATCAAGCGGTTTGATCGTTGCTTTGACAGTGAAAAGTACAAAAGTTTTGTTCAAAAAGACATCGAGTTGGCCTTATCTTTTGGATTTAAGGAAACACCTTCATTCATAGTCGAAAATAGCAATGGTTCAAGTCAAGAAACCATGTCAGGAGCCCTTCCCTTTGAATCGTTTAAGGCAGTGATTGACAAAAAAATCTCTGCAGGTTGATACCATAATTGAGCGAGAGGAAAAAAACTACCCTTCCACCATCTTCATCATCTAAGGGTCAGAATCCACTCATTTTATCCTTCCAAATTGTTTTTTCAAAATTGGTCTATATCGTATTTGCAGCCTCAATTGCTATAGCATTTTCAATAATTTCCAGTATTTTTGACCAGTTGCTTTTCTTTTACCCAATACTAGTATTTTATCTTCCTTCTGATGCAATAGTCGGCTTTATTCTTGCAAACATTATAGCTGTACTATTAGGTATAGTTGTTAGTATGAATGTCTATGTATTTAGACATTCAAAAATAAAGATTAGGAACACTTCATTACTTTCTGCGTCGTCACTAAGTGTACTTTCAAGTATATGTGTCAGTTGTTCTTCTCTAGGGTTCTTTCTTATTTCCGTACTAGGCACAGTGGGAGTAACTGTTTCTGCTTTTGTATCTAATTACCAGACTCCTTTAAGATTATTGTCAATAGCACTTCTGATATGGGCATACTATTCGGTAAGCAACAAGTTAACGAAGAGTTGTGTTAATAGCTATCCAAACAGCTCAAAATAGTAGCTCCTAACTAATTTGCTTTAAGAATTAATGGCTTGTAAAAGTTGTGAATAAAATATAATGTGTCAAATTCGATTTAGAGTATATTTGACAAGTCGGTGGACGATCATTGAGTGGTTCGTGTCATTCATGACGTATTAGTATTGTTTCCAATCCTAATGGAACTGGTTACATTCGAACTCGGAGAATTCGCCAATTCGATCTGACCTCTTATTTCGCCTGTAGGATGTTTCTGAGTATCCACACTCACATATGTATCTCCA
>JAJPIN010000176.1 GCA_021324715.1 Nitrososphaeria archaeon | reverse complement strand
TGGTGGAGAGCAGATTATGCAGAGATTAAATACTGTGGATTCAGTACTCAAAATGTTAGAAGTACCATTAACCTCGAGAGAGATTCAGGTTAGAATCAAGAAATCACGTGAACATACATCTCGATTGTTAAAAAAATTATACTCTGAGGATGTTGTTATGAGGGACGAGAGCACGAGACCTTTCAGATATAAAATCACAGATGAAGGTCGTAGACTGTTGGAACAGACAACAAGTTCGCGTGATTAGATTTATCATAATTTTCATTTTCGTAATTCAAGTTCTCTTTAATCACGGAATATACCCATTGTTTGCCATTTTTTGATCTGTTAAGTTGTTTTTTGAGATAAAATCGTGACAAATAAATGGAAATCACGCTTAATTGAATGGATTCATAATACAGGTCTTGGTAAGTCCGCATTAAATCAGTAGAGGTAAATGTGTGATACCTAAAGTTCTCAGTTATTAAATTCCATAATTTTGTCCCTAACCTTTCATCGCTTTCTCTATGTTCAAACTCTTTCTGGGTTGAGTTTTTTTCAAACAATTGGACAAATTCAATTACATTCATTATTTTTTCTTTTGTTAAACTGCCTTGTAGAGTCAAGTTGTATTTTTGTCCATTTTCATCTTCTAATTCTATTTTGACTTTTTTCGTTGCTGATGACAGATCGAGAGTTGGAATTACCTCACACTTAACAATTAAAGTGATTAACAAGTTAACAAACAGCTCAGCTAATGTTAACTAATTTTTCACTGGATAAATTACGCCCATTTTGTCTTTGTAGTTATCAATTTTCTACTATATTTAGCTGAATTCTTTCCAGTGGAAATAAAGGGGTTCTCTTGACTTCTTAACAGCGTTTATCTCTGTTAATTAGATTGCATTGGAAATAAAGGGGTTATTTGGGTGACTTTATGTTATTAGAAATTAACATCGTTGAACAATAGCTCAAATCTCCACCCCTATATTTCCCATTGAGGATATCGGGGTTATCTTACTATCTTACTATTCGATGAATTGCAAATGACTAAAATTAACAAGAAAATAAAAGAAATTTGATTTAGGAGTTTTTATTTTATATACATGCCATTTTCAATATGAGTTTATTATATTGAGATATTATATTGAGATACAAGAGAAAGAGAGGGGTGTGAGGTGAGGTCTCTAGTTGGAAGATGACATCTTAAACACTATTTTTGATAGCGCGATTAAAAATAAAAATATCATAAAAAACAGGCAAGTCTTAACCATCGACTATGTACCAGATAAGTTGCTATTCAGAACCAAAGAAACCGCCTCAATAGCTCAATCATTATCAGTTATACTTAAAAAAGGCCGACCGTCCAACTTATTGATTTTTGGAAAACCAGGTACGGGAAAGACAGCAGTTGTAAAAAACGTTATCGAACACTTGTACAAGAAGGCCAATGAACTTGACATAAAGCTTAGAGTTCCTTTCATTAATGCAAAGAATTCAAACACACCGTACAAAATCCTTTATGAAATTGCCGAATTGCTCGACATCAATAAGGAAGAAAGAAAAATGCAAGTTTACTTTACTGGACTATCTATGAGTGAGGCTACTGATAGAATCCTTGATTTCATAAAACGGAAATCAATTAAAGTTGTGCTTGTAATAGATGAAATAGATTCACTTGTTAATAGAAAAGGTGATGATATTCTCTACAACTTTACAAGAGCTAATGAACGAATTTCATCAGATCAGTTCATTAGTCTGATAGGTATTTCAAATAGCTTAACATTTAAGGATAAACTAGATCCAAGAGTAAAAAGCAGCTTAAGCGAAGAAGAACTGGTTTTTAATCCGTATACTGTTGAACAATTAAAAGAAATTCTTGTTGACAGATGCAAGCTTGCCTTTTATGATAATGCTGTTCCCATAGGTGTAATCAATTTGTGTGCTGCAATAGCCGGTAAAGAAACAGGTGATGCACGAAAGGCGATAGATCTTTTAAGAGTTGCAGCAGAAATCGCAGAGAGATCAATAACTATGGAGATAACCGAAGATCATATAAGAAGCGCCCAACAAAAAATTGACAGCGATACTAACTTTGAAATTTTGAGTAACTCAACTCTGCACACCAAACTACTAATACTTTCAATAGTAAAAGCTAAAAACGGAAGTACGGGGGAAATTTATGCAGTATATCAACAATACTGTTCTAAACTTGAGCAGGAACCTCTCACACAGAGAAGAATGACACAGATAATAGGAGAACTTGATCAACTAGGATTAATAACTACAAATATAGTGAATCAAGGACGTTATGGTAGGACACAACGAATCAAATTGCATATTCACATCTCGTCAATAAAAGAAGCCCTTAAAAATGACTCCCTCTTGTCGCCTATTGTTGATGAAATTAATAATTGAAATCTCTTTTAAAGGATTGAAGAGTAGCCAGATTCACTAATATGCATATTCCAGGAGTTGGATTGATACCCATTGTTTGTTGAAATTTCGTCTGCCTTTGCCAAGCACCAGAGTTTACTATTAGGGTACCTTTGTATCTTCCAACTTGAGTGATATGTACATGTCCAGCATGGAAAACATCTGGCACATCATCAATAACTAGCATGTCCTCCGATTCCGGAGCGATCGGTGTGCGGTTACCGTATATTGGTGACAAGTGTCTAGACCTTAGCAAAATTTTCATCGCCTCTACCGGTTTTGAATAGCTCAATCCAGGAACTGTTGCAATAACATCGTCCAAACTCTGACCATGAAACATCAATAGCTTCACTCTATTCAATTCAATGAATGAGGGGTTACCCAGAATACTGAAATTTTCCAAGGATTTAAAATCACGCAAGTTTGTTAATGCAGTTTGTGGCAAAGCCCTCCTACCCGGATCGTGATTGCCAGGAATCAAAAATACATGCATCCTTTTGGGGATTTTTTCAAGTAAATCTGCTGCATATGAGATTTGACTTTTAATATTCAAGTCGATTAATTCTCTATCTTGGTTGGGGTAAATCCCTATCCCATCAACGATATCACCCGCTATACAGACGAAATTGATTTTTCTTACAATGTCATCGTCTGATGATAACCAACTCACAAAATCTTTGAACTCCTTCTCCATGAAATATTTACTGCCTACATGTAAATCCGATATGAGAGCTACATATGATTCAGTGCCTGATTTGGACGGAACATGCTCAGGAATATCTGGAAATATAATGTCTTTAACAATGAAATCATTTGAATTTCGTTTACTAGGTGAAATTTCTAACATTAACATTTGATCCAAAACAAGCGTTGAAGCTTCACTAATTAAATCCCTGGTTCTGCAAACAGCAGGAATACTCCCTGTAGTATCATCAATCACCAATTCTACGTCATTCATCCTATTTTTCTTAAGCATAATCAAACCTGCAACAAAAACAGAATCAATGATCTGCGGCCCTCCATTCTCTTTATCTAGAGAATTAAATCTGGATTTATTCCTAAATTCTTTAATGTTTTTTATTTTTCTTAACTGCCTGCTTTCTGGTCGACTTGACAAAATCTTCAAAGTCTTTTTATATCGACTTTCAAAAATTTTAAAAAAATTCTTCTTTTCGTCGGAATTTATCATATTTGTAGGATCAAAAATGATTTTGTAACCGTCATCATCAGTTTCTGTGGTTTTGTTTGTATTTGCTATTTCAGGTTTATTAATATGATTTACGGCCGGAGAGATCGCATTTTTTATGTCATCGATTAATATTGGAGATTTCATTTTGAACTTATTTTTAGCCTCAACTATAGTCCTGATTATCTTTTCAACATCACAATCTAGGGATTTGAGAAAAGCAAAAGCATCTGGATGAACTTGATATCCCCTATTTATCGCATAAATCAATGCAACAGACACTGAATCCAAATTTAATTATTCAACAGAACAATCATAAATGCTAAAAATGTTTTGTTTTATGATATTATTAAAAGGCACAAACATTGTGGATGAGATACATGTACAAATACAACTTTAAAAAAAGAATTGTTTACCTAGGGCTTTTTATTTTTCTATTTTTGATCTTCTTTCTTATTGGGACCTCCGTCTCATTTGACAAAACTACTTCAGAACTTTTAAAAGAACAATTTCAAAATAAAATCAAGAATATTGATAGCATGGGTATATTCGTCAACAACTTTCTTATATCAATTCTGATGTTTGTTCCGGGTATTGGAATTGCGTTTGGTCTCTTTTCAGGATTTAGTACGGGTAATATTTTCATGATCATAACGCGAGGTTTACCAACTCAGGTACCACCATTACTTGTTTTTTTGACAATATTTGGAATCATGGAGCTTGTTTCGTACGGTATAGCCATCTCTAGAAGTTATTTATTGCTAATTCACGTTTTAAAAAGATCAAGGATTAAAGAGAATCTCATTCATACTGCGATTGAAATTGGCATCGTTGCAATAATTCTATTATTTAGTGCTATCATTGAATGGGATTTAATCAGACACTCTGCAGGCATAAATTTATTGAAATAGTATAAATCTCAATTAAATTCCAAATATGTTTTGCGCCTAACCTGATCAATAACCATTACCGACATTGGACTAAAAACCATATTCTCTAATTCATTCAACTTGCCCTTAAATACCGTCTCCTCAACTGTGGTCAAAAATTCAAAAACCCAAACTATTAGTTTTGAAGTATCTATTCCCTCGTTTTTAAGATATGATGCTATTTCTGATTGCATAAAATTCTTTTCTGTATTATTCCACGGCCTTGGGACCAATACTACACTCTTCTTATCATTTATTGCCCCGACTAATTCTTTCTTCTTATTCTCAATATCCTCAGTTACATGAAAACTCAGAACTCTTGCCTTATCCAATGGAATTTTTGCCCTAGAAGCAGCCACTTGAATAGCGCTTATTCCCGGCATTAATTCCACATTATCATTACCAAAGATTTCAAGTAGTCTATCAACTACTTCAGACTCTGAAAAGTTTACATCCCCAGTAAAAGGAATAGCACAAAATTCACTTTCTTGCATTTTTTTGTACACCTCATTGTAAATTTCATCCTGATTTTTCATAGTTACTTCGTAGACCTTATGAAAATTAGGATTAATCAGATCTTTTATAATTGATAATGTATATTTATAACCTATCAAATACTTGGATTTTCTTAATACGTCTTTAACTATATCTGTCAAATAGGCCGACGATCCTGGACCTACTCCCACAAGAAATAACTTCTTATCTTTCATCCTATTTTCTGTCACAAGGGCAGTTAAAATATTGTTCATATTTTATTTTATTATTTTAGATGATTGATACTAAGCTTAATGAATTTCTATGACATTCTGAATAAGGTTATTATTGGATTCCAATCCAGATGATGAAACTGTAGGGGATCCTTTGCTGGATATTTCACCCAACCCTTTACAACTGCAAAACTATAATTTTTCTGTTGATTTTCAAAATTGATCTTAACTTTAAGTTCCGTACCCCACCTTTTTTCAAGAAAAGACAATTCAGAAATTTGAGAATAAGGGAATACGATATTTTGATCACTTTTTTCAATATCATTATTTAACTCAGTAATGCCGTAACCTTCTATTGGTAGAAAAACATTTTTCTTCTCCTTAAATCGCAAAAGCTGTCGCTGTGAATGTACATCATGAACTCTGTATGACATATTCGTCTTTGTTATGAATATGAGTTTTTTATCCGTTACAACAAGCATTCCCTCCTTTTTCCTTTTCATAAAGCCATCTTGTCCCCCCCAAATCCACATTAGATGAGCTTTAATCTGTTCATCCCATTCTAGCAACATTTCATTTCTTCAGTAGCATAGATTTATTTTTTTCATGGCATTCGAGGGTGATTTTAGGATAGGATATGCAAATGCAAAAGTCTTGTAGCATTCGAGTATTACACGCAATACTTTTAAAACAAATATACCAAATTACAGATTTAAATGATGGAAGAAAACAGCTCAACAAATTTAGATGGACAGAATAAGACAGTAGAAGTTAATCTCCAAGGCAAAGCTCTGCAGGAATTAAGAACCAAGTCGTTAGAAAATATAGAGGAATTTTGGGCTCAGCAAGCAGAAAACTTGATCTGGAATAAAAAATGGGACAAGATTCTTGATTGGAATCCACCTTTTGCAAAATGGTTTACAGGTGGATTGCTAAATGCATCAGTAAACTGCCTTGATAAGCACATTAATAATATTACGAAAAATAAAGCAGCGATATTATGGGAGAGCGAATCTGGTGATGTCCGAACACTTACTTATAATCAGTTGTACATAGAAGTTAATAAATTTGCAAATGCATTACGCCATTTGGGAATAAAAAAAGGCGATAGAGTTACAATCTACCTACCCATGGTTCCCGAATTGCCAATTGCTATGTTAGCATGTGCTAGAATAGGAGCTATACATATTGTTGTCTTTTCTGGATTTAGTTCCCAAGCATTGTCCGATCGCATAAATGATTCAAAATCTAAACTTATCATAACTGCTGATCAGGGAATAAGAAGGGGAAAAATACTTGAACTAAAAAAAATAGTTGATAATGCCATTACGTCAAGTCCATCCATAGAAAATGTAATTGTTCTTAAAAGAGGAACATCAGAAATCAAAATGAATAGAAGTGATCTTTGGTGGCATGAACTGGTCAAAAAGGAAAAATCTTACTGCCTCCCTGAATTTGTGGAAAGTACTCACCCGCTTTACATCTTGTATACTTCAGGCACTACTGGAAAACCAAAGGGTGTACTTCATAGTACGGGTGGTTATCTTACACATCTCTATGCAACGGCAAAGTGGGTTTTTGATTATAAAGATGAGGATATTTTTTTGTGCACTGCAGACATCGGATGGGTCACAGGCCATAGTTATATGGTGTATGCACCTTTATTACATGGAGTGACAAGTGTTATGTATGAGGGAACTCCTGATTTCCCAACACCCGATAGATATTGGGCACTAGTTGAAAATCACAGAGCCACTATTCTGTATACCACCCCTACTGCATTGCGTATATACATGAAACACGACTTGTCAATCCCTAATACATTTGATTTATCGTCATTGCGTCTTTTAGGCACAGTAGGTGAAGCAATAAATCCCGATGTATGGTTGTGGTATTTTAGAATAATTGGTAAAGAAAAATGTCCTATAATTGACACATGGTGGCAGACCGAGACGGGTGGAATTATGATAAGTCAATGTCTAGGCATTGATACAATACCTATGAAACCTGGATCCGGAACATTTCCAGTGCCGGGGATAGATATTGGAATAGTAGATGATAAAGGACTTGATGTTAGTGCCAATAATAAAGGTTATTTGGTCATAAAAAAACCCTGGCCAGGCATGTTAATGACATTATGGAACAACAATGAAAAGTATATTAATACATATTGGAACAAATTTCAAGGATTTTATTATTCTGCTGATTTTGCACTCATAGATCAGGATAACTATATTTGGTTGCTAGGAAGAGCTGATGACGTCCTTAAGGTTGCCGGTCATCGACTAGGAACTATGGAATTAGAAAGCGCCTTCGTATCATTCAAAGCTATAGCTGAGGCAGCTGTAATCGGTAAGCCAGATGAGGAAAAAGGGGAAGCAATTGTCGCATTCCTGGTTCTTAAGACTGGGTACTCAGAATCACCAGAATTAAAGGCAGATCTTGTCAATCATATCCGAAAGACAGTAGGACCAATAGCTACTCCAAACGAGATTCACTTTACCAATAAATTGCCAAAGACAAGAAGCGGTAAAATAATGAGAAGATTATTGAAATCAATAAGTACCAACTCTGATATTATTGGTGATACTAGCACTCTTGAGGACGAAGCATCAATTGAGGAAATAAAACAAGTATATCGAGATTTTCTACATATCGCAAAATGATATATCAAATCGCAAATTTCAACATAAGGAATTCATGTTGAAATTAATTTTATCTTTGAGGCCTTCGTGATATTGTGGTAATCAATAAATCCTGATGTTGCTGCAAGTATATATTTCGAGGGTATTGTGTTCTTATAAGTACACTGAGCAGCATCTAAAGTATTCTTGCACGGTACTGCATCCTTTATCATATAAACAATGTTGCCCGCACTATCTAACCAAATCAAATCCAAATTGTATTCTATGTTCAAGAGCCATAAAGAATTCAAATCAGACTTGTCATAAACAAGAAGAAGAGCAGCGTCAAATGGTAGTTTTTCAGTATTAAAAGTCAACCACCTTTGGCGTTCAGCTGGAGTTTCAGCAATCTCGACCCTTATTGACTGATTGTTTATTGCTATCGTTCCTTTTGAAAAATCTAGATTCCTATTTTTTATTCCTTCTGGAACAAATGTTAATCCCAAAATACCCAATATTACACTTCCAATAATGACCGGTACAAGGACTGTGATTTTATGAACCACAACTAAAGCAGTTAGAAAATATAATTTCTAGCTTTTGCTTTATATTCATTATATGTAGAATTTAATTACAATTTGAAATATTTATATCGCTGTTATAAAACAACACAGCGTTTAAATAGTTTCGACTTTACTTCTGTTTAAGTGAATTAAATGCCAGTAGCAATACTTCCAGATGTTAGCGAACAACATTGTATCGGCTGTGCTTTGTGTGTCGAAATTTGCACCGCTCTTGGTCCAGACGTATTAAGGGTAAAACCGGTTGAAGGATGGAAAAGAGGTAAAGCTTTTGTATTCTATCCTGAAAGATGCATTTCAGATGGTGCATGCATAGGTGTTTGCCCAACCAAAGCAATCTTTTGGATGAGACCAATGGATTATACACCAGGTCAGCCTATTCCATTAAAGAGGAATGGTCTGTTCGTAAAAGGTTGGGAAGAAGGTTAAACCAAAACCCCAAAATTCATTTTTTTACAATTTTTAATTTTAATGATCCAAACAGATAATTATTATAAATTATAATCGATCAATAAGTTTCCGATAGCGCAAGTTTAACGTAGCCGTAAAGAACAAAAATCAAATTGTGAATAGGGCTCTACTTTTGATGTATATACCGTCCAATTTATCAAAGTATAAAAGAAATTGAAAAAAGTAAAAAGATTGTGTGACGATAATCCAGTTAATGGGCTTAGATCTAAAACCTATTCTAACCTGCAAAAACATTGAACTAAATGATTTATCAAATAAAATAATTGGTGTTGATGCCTTCAATACTATTCACCAATTTCTAGCTACAATTCGTGGATCCACCGGAGAACTTCTTGCTAATTCTCAAGGAGAAATAACTAGTCACTTGAGTGGTTTATTCTATCGTAATATCAATTTACTGGCGGAAGGTATCAGGCTTGTCTATGTCTTTGATGGAGTACCTAATGACTTAAAAATTGATGAAATTCAACGCAGACGTCAAATTAAGGAGTTGGCAACTGAAAAATATGAGAAAGCGATTATCCAAGGCAAACGAGAAGAAGCAAGAAAATATGGCCAGGCAACGTCAGTCTTGACCGATAAAATGATTGAAGAATCAAAAAAGTTACTTTCTCTATTAGGCATACCGACTATACAAGCTCCATCAGAAGGAGAAGCCACTGCAGCAAGGCTAACTAATTCCGGACTAGTACATTTTTGTGCTAGTCAGGATTATGATTCTATTTTATTTGGTGCAAAGAGGCTAGTGAGAAATATTACAATTAGTGGCAGAAGGAAAGTTCCTAATAGAAATTCCTACATTGAAGTACCTCTAGAAATATTTTATCTTGAGGATATACTTAGTCATACTAAATTAACAAATGAACAACTGGTTGACGTAGGAATCTTAATAGGAACTGACTATAATTATGGAGGGATACCAGGGATAGGTCCAAAAACTGCATTAAAACTTATTCAAAAATATTCAAAATTAGAAAATATCGATCAACTTAAAGAACCCTTGTCCAATGTTCCATACGAAGAAATAAGAGAACTATTCTTGCAACCGAAAGTTGCAAATGTTACTAATGATGAAATTAAATTCGAACCTGTTGATTATGATAATACAATCGAATTCTTATGTAATGAAAAAAACTTTTCTGCAGATCGTGTTAATTCGGGCTTACAGAAGCTTCAAAATTCAAATAAGAATAAGAATCAATCACTGGAAAAATGGTTCTGATTCTAGTATGATTATTTATTATGAATGTTTTATCAGTTATCTTTAAGATGATAATTCTCTTCTCTTCATTTCTCCTCTCTTCTCAGTTTCAAATCTTCCAAGCTCGTATCGATTCAGATCTACAAATTTCATTCCTTTAGTAAGTAAAGGATGAACATCATTGACTTTTTTATAAATTTCCTGACATATATACCGATAATCCGGATGTCCCTGGGCGATAGTACGCAATTCGACCATGTGGTAAAGCTCTCTTAAATTAATTTTTATAAAATATGGATATTTGTAGGCGAAATTAACGGCATACTGAGCCTCATAAGGCATGGTCTTTGCAAGCTTCCGATAAACATTATCAGAAAGATACATACAATCTTTGAAATCTTTCTCAATTCCTGAGTAAATAACTTCTTTAGGAATATCATATCCGTGTTTTGTTGAAAGTAATTGCCTTTCTATAGTAAGAATTCTATGACGATGTAAATCACGAAACATCCCAAAGTTGGTAAACATTTCAAATAAATATTCCACCATCTCAAACGCCCTGCCGGGTCTATGCCTTCTGTTTCCACGAAATTTTGTATAGGCAAAAATTATTTCCTTTATTTTTTCTTGTGTAAATGATTTAACTAGTTTTATTATATCATAGAGTGATTGTCCATGCGCATTTTCATATAATATTGCAGAAACAACCTTCACTAGTGCATCTTTACTATCAGTATAATCAATTAACCTTACATCCTGAGGTGAATAATCAGGTTGTAAATTTCCTAGATAATTGTCTGTCAATTTTGATATTTCCCTGTTTGTATTTGTTATAAATAATTGAAGAGATTTCCCATGTTTTTCATTTACTCTTTTGATAAAAGATGGTATAACGCAATCTAATTCAGAATTTAATAGACTAGCCAAATTCCTAAGCTCAGTTAACTCAGAGCAGTATAATTTTGTTAAAAGATATTCAAACGCTCTGCCATTTCCAGTTATCCCCAAATTGGTAAGAGTTGCGGCAGGTAATAGGTTACGTAGAATATCCAAAGCTCTAGATCTTACTGTACTCTTGTATACTTTCTTGGCGGATTCTATATCCTGCTTGTTTGTAAGCTTTGAGAAGGGTTTTTCTGATATTGAAATTGAATCAAAATAGACAAAATCATCAATTGGTTCGATTTCCGATATAAATTTCTGCATTAGATCGATACTTTTACTATAAACATCGAATGCATTGTCACAAGATTCTATATAAAGATCCGCGTATTTTGATTTGAGTATTCTCTCATCTCTATAATAATTATACTTGTTACCAACTTTCTTATCAAATGGTATATAGCGAGAAGATTTTTCCAAATAGGATAGCCCTATTCTTCCGTCCTCAATCTTTTTTGCCGCAATGTTGGAGATCCACTCGACTGCAAGTTGTGCCTCTCCTAATTCCGCAACAGAATCATCACCGTATTCTGACAATATTTTGCTATAAAATTCCTTTCCTCTATTCGGATTCGTAATAAATTCATCTAAAAAAATCTTTCTCATTGTTTTGTCCGATCTAGAATATCTCGACATTAGTGCTCCTCTGTCTACCTGTCGTGGAGTTATAATCGCAAATACATGCTTATCTGTATTTGAAAAGTGCTGATCAAGAATAGATTTTTCTCGATCTGAAAAATCATAAACAGAGCTGAAATTCATAATACTAATACAAAATAGTCCATATACATATTTATTCAGATTAGAGTCCTTTCAAAGTACTAGCATACCTAGCTTTAAAACATCTACCAAATTATTCATTATTTTTAACAATGCCATCATTATATCTGAATATGATTTCAACCTCATGAGCGATATAAAGCTCGAATTTATCGGAAAGCAAGTAAAAGATATGTACGGCGCATATGTGGGAAAGGTAATCGGGTTAGTTACTGATATCGACGGCTCTATAGAATCAATAGGTGTGGATTGTGGATCAATTGGATTAAAAAAACTGTCATATGAACAGTTGCTTGTACAAGGAGACTTTGTAATTTTTATACCGAAGTGGCGAATGGAAGCTCAGAAATTACTAAGACAAAAAAACCTTACACTCAAACGAGTTAGGGCACTTGAAAACTTGGTAGTAGATAACGACCTAATGAAGGATGACGCTGAAGTATTGCGTTTAATATACGAAAAGAGATTAGTTGATTTGCAAAGTAACGAACAAGACGTCAAAACTACTCTGAATTCAAGACTACAAGAATTAGATTTGCAAAGTACAACCATCAAAACGATTATTTTTGATGCAAAGCTGCAGTACAGAAGTAATGATATTGTTGAAGAAACCTATCAACAAATCAATACGAATTCGATCGAGTTATTAGATCGTATTAAATTAGAAAAGGACGAAATAAACAGCTTTCTCTCAAGGATCACTCAATCAGATTCAAAGATTGTGTCAAATGAATTAGAAGACAGAAATATCAGCGCTTCTCAAGAGTCGATAGACCATATTAGCGAAGAGGAAGCTCATTCAGATCACATTGAGAATGATGAAAAAGTGGAGTCAACTTCGTTGGGTGAATCTCAAGGAGATGAGACAGAAGGTAATTGGCTGAATGAAGTGCTTACAAGAGATACAGCTTAATTCATCCTAAATGATTTTACTGGACTAATAATCATATTTTTTTCATTTATAAAATATTACTGGAATTTTTCGGAATGTTATCGTATAACATACAATCTTGTATAGTCAATGAAGTTATGTTCTAGATTATTGTGCCAATACATTAAAATAAATAAGTTTAGTGTATTTGAATATGAAATACAGAAGCAGAACAGAAATAGTAGCAATGATACTAGAAGCAGCAAATGGTGGGGCAACTAAAACGAGAATCATGTACAAAGCATTTCTTAGCTATGCTCAATTGAGGGAATACCTTTCTGTACTTATTGAAAATAACCTCTTAGAATATTTAGAAGGCTCACAAACCTACAAAACTACAGAGAAAGGACTCAACTTCTTGAAGATGCACAACGAAATTGGTGAACTTCTACAAACTTCAATAAAAGAACAAAGAATATAAAGCAAATAAATTTTCTTTTATAACTTTTTTATTTTTTTCTTAATTTCTGCACCTTTTATATCTAACATTCAAAAATAAAGGCATCCTAGAAACTTCTGTTACATTTTAGCTCAGATCGAGTCTAATATCACTAGTGATATATATGTTAAAATTATACTTTTACATTACCAGTGCCAAATCTTTCCATGAAATGTGGAATCTGTAAAGAAGAAATAATAAAAGAAAAAAGAAGAGATCATCTAAAATATCATAAATTAGATGATACACT
>JAJPIN010000060.1 GCA_021324715.1 Nitrososphaeria archaeon | reverse complement strand
ATTGCAGAAAATAATGCTCCAGCTTTATGCTCAGTTTCTAAGAATTCGTTTGTTGGAACAGAGTCCATTACTATCCCTGCGCCAGATTGAATAAACGCATTTTTTCCGTTTATAAACAAGGATCTTATTATTATCGCAAAATCGCAGCATCTGTTGAAAGAAAAGTAACCTAGAGCTCCTGCATACGGACCCCTAGCTGATTTTTCTAGTTCGGATATTATTTCCATCGCTCTTACTTTTGGTGCCCCGGAGACGGTACCTGCTGGGAATAGAGATCTAAAAGCGTCAAAACAGTCGTATTTATCGTCTAGATTGCCTGTTATATGAGATACCAAATGTTGAACATGGCTGAATCTCTTTACTATCATCAATTCTTTTGCTTGTACTGAGCCAAATTTGCATATTTTACCCAAATCATTTCTTGCCAAATCTACAAGCATTGTGTGCTCAGCCAGCTCTTTTTTGTCTCTTAAAAGGTCATTTTTTAACTTTCTATTTATACTCTCCTTATTGGATACCGGTCTTGTTCCTGCGATCGGAAACGTTTCAATCTTATTATTAATTACACGAAGGAGCATTTCGGGACTTGATCCGATAATAATTCGCTTATTGCGTTTGAAGAAATACATGTAGGGTGACGGATTTAGTTTCCTGAGATATTGATAAAGAAGCATAGGGTCGCCGTAAATTCGAAATTTAAATTTTCTCGAAATTACCACCTGAAAGACTTCACCTCCGTATACGTATTCTTTTGCCTTCTTCACGTTGGAAATAAATCTTCTTTTAGTAGTCTCAGAAACTGGTTTTGAATAAGAGATACCCTTTGTCAAAATCGATTTCTTTGAATCTATAATTTTTTCTATTTCATTTAGCCTTGATTTTTTTCCGATGTGAAAGTAGTAAGTTATATTGTCCGATTTGTCATGAATTAATCCATCAGTATAAATCCCAAATTCCATCAAGTAAAACAAATTATTGGATCTTTTCTTTGGTAACTCTTCCCAGAATTTAATAGCCTCATAGCTCACATATCCTACTGCACCTCCAATATATCGAAGTTTTTTTTCATCAATAATTGGCATGATTCGTTTTAATTCCAAAAGAGGATCCTCCACTTTCTTTTTGTATACGGTTTTTGTCTTTTTACAAATTTTAAATAACCCTCTGTTACACTTTATGGTAAATTCCGGGTCAAATCCTATTACTGAAAATTCCGAAAGTTCCTTAGGTCCAGTTAACGATTCCAAAATGAACACATTTTGATAATGAAAATAAATTTTTTTAAAGATCTCAAATGGATCCTTATCTGTATCGATTTTTATCTTATTGAAGGTAAAGTCATTTGAACTTGAAATGATGTCTTTAAACATGAGATAGTTACTTAATCGGTATTTTAAAACATGATTTAAGGCTTTATATTTGGAATTAAAATAGGTGAGATAACAGTTCTAAAATTTTCTAAAGTTCATATACAAATTGACTATATGATGATTTTGAAAACAATAGAAAATTAGTTTATTGTTTTACAAAGTGGTAATTGCTTTAAACTATCTTTTATTCGACCGGATTTTCTAATTTTAAATAAATAATGGTTCATAGTGCGCGTGGGCAGAACTATACATTCATACGAGAATTAGATGGATGAGAGTAAAATATAGGGGCCACTCTTTTATAGGACAAAATACTATCTACTCTCAATGTATCAAAAAATAGGAATTCTAGTAGTGCTAGCAAGCGTGCTATTATCTGCAGCAGTACTTGTGACTCCAAGTATTAAGGTTGCAAATGCCCAGGGGAATGAGACTCAGGGGAACCAAACTATGGCCCAGGGATTGCCCATCGATGTGTGGATTAAAATCTTGAAAGAAAAAAATCCAGCACTTAAGGACGTAGAGCAAGATTCGAAGGTGAATGACGCTATTGGAAAGATCAAGGCAATGCAAGACCCGAAGCAAGCAGTTGAAACATTTAATGCATTGCAGGCGTTGCAACAACTGATGAACCTAAAATCGGCTCAAGAAGCCAAATAATTTACTCCAACTCTTCATTTTTTTTAGATAAGAAATACAATCATTATTAACGGTTAGTAAAGACAGAGTTCATTGCCTTAAAATCGGTAACACATACTTAGAACTCTCACGCTTTAAAGCATGATTTAAATCTTATGAGATCAATATTTTACAAGTTTGTTAGATAATGGCATTGAGTATTGAAAAGCAACTCTAAACGTATGTTATTGTTATCTAGTAACTACTAATATGTGAATTTAAGAAATTTTTTAATTAGCGGTCAATTATATTAGTGGTCGCCAGCGGTTTTCTGCCCATGAAACCCTCATCTTTTCTATGCCAAAATTTTATCTCATTCTCACCCTCTTTCCAACAGAGCCACACTTCTTCATCAAATCTTAGTGATGGAAAATCTAATAGGCCCTCGTCTACACTTTTAATCATGACCCCCTTATTTTCCAATTCTGCTATTTTCTGATACAAGTTAAATACAGAGCGATTTAGTTCCTGTTTTTTACTAATAAAAGGAGTTAATTTAGTTCCTTCGTTGATCATTCTCTGTAATTCCTCTTGAAGTTTAATCACCTTATTTTTTTGAATAGTAATACTTGAAAATAATTTTTTTACATCTGGTAAAATTCGATTAGCATCTTGTGGGGTAAAGTAGGGAGGCATACATTTCAAAAATTAAACAAGCCAATTTAATCATTATTATTGTCATTACTCATAGTAATACTGATGGCAGAGCTTTCCCTTGAAAGGTTCCAAAAATCCTACTTTTTGGGTATACCTCTTCGGATCTTATTTAAATCACCCAGTCCATGTGAGTAAACTTCCCAGGTATTTGATCTTCCAAACAGATTGTCCAATTTATCCGAAGCGTTGACAGAGAATTTATTTAATGCGAGATGAATTGATTCATGGCTTATAATCGAAGACGCTATTTCAGCCGTTTTGCCCATCGATTCATATTCCCTCCAAGACCGATAATTAGAAATAAAAGCTCGAGACTTGCCGTAATAAGATACAAACATGAGACCCCTTCTTCCCACCATCCCACGCAACCGAAGATCAGCGACCATTTATTTTATTTAGCTTTTATAATATTCATTAATGTTTACAAGATTATTCTGATCAGTGCATATTAATTTTAGGATAATAAAAATGCCAATATCAATGAATTCTTATAATTATTATTAAGAATTTCTTAGAATACTAAGAAAATTTGATCATATTCATTTTAATGATAGTAGTCAATATATTTATTTATATGTAAAGTTTGGCGACAAAAGTTATACTCTTTTAAAACATAGGGTAATTTGTCAGGAAATGGCAAGATTAAAACTACTAAATAAATCATTGATTTTAGAAAATAATTACTCCAATTCATTAAATTTGACTCTGGACGCAATTGGGGTTGGTCTAAGATCGGTAAACCCCGTATGCTTGATGAAAAAATCAGTAAAATTGAGTAACAATAATTTGAGCATATTTAATTATAATGGAGAGAAGCTAGTCCTCGATTTTGCATCCTTTAAATCCACATACTTGATCGGAGCAGGTAAAGCAACGGCATCAATGGCTGATGCTTTTATCAAAATTCTTGGTAGCAACAAAATCAAGGAGGGCTGCATAACAGTTCCTTATGGAATAAAACTGAAGAATAATTTGTGTGCAATAACTTATGCTTCACATCCAATACCCGATTCCAGTGGAGTCCTTGGTACGAAAAAAATACTGAAATTATTGGAAAAGGTAACTAGAAATGATTTGCTTGTAGTGCTGCTATCAGGAGGGGCTTCAGCTCTTATGCCTTTGCCCTTAGATATCATTACCTTAAGCGAAAAGCAGAATTTAACAATGAGACTCTTGTCAGCAGGAGCAACAATTGACGAGTTAAATACTGTTAGGAAACACCTTTCTAAAATCAAAGGTGGTGGACTCGCAGACATAATTAATAAAAAATTTTCAGTACTAACATTAATCTTGTCAGACGTTGTTGAAGATAAGATTGATGTAATTGCTTCAGGTCCTACTGTTCCGGATACAACTACTTTTGAGGACACAAAAAAGATTCTGGTAAAATACAAACTATGGAGAAATCAGAAACTTATCTCTAAAAAACTAAGGATCCTCATTAATAGTGGGGTATCAGGAAAAATTAAGGATACACCCAAGCCAGGTAACCCTGTATTTACTAATATTCATAACGTTATAATTGGAAATAACAATATTGCATGTAAAAATATCAAATTGTTTTTAGAAAGAAAAGGAGTAAAGACAATGTATTTGGGCTCAAAATTCACTGGAAAATCTACCTCTGTCGGAGAATTTCTGTTCAGACTTGTCCATGATTTTCCTACAATATCAACTCCGTACGCGTTTGTTTTCGGAGGAGAAACAACAGTGGATTTGGAAAATAAGATAAATGGCAGGGGTGGAAGAAATCAAGAGGCGGTACTTTCAGCTGCGGCACATTTTGAGCATTTGGATAATGACATGGACTTTTCAATTGCAAGTTTTGGAACCGATGGGATTGATGGAAATTCCCTCGCAGCAGGGGCTGTTATAAATCCGAAGGTTCTACTGAGAATAAGACATAAGAAATTAAAAATATCGAGATATCTAAATGCCCACGACAGTAACACCTTATTTGACAAGGTCAACGCTGCATTATACACAAAAATCACAGGTACGAATGTAAATGATGTCTCAATAGTATGTAGGCTTAGGTAAAAGAGATTGAAAGAAAATACTAATGAGTACTTATTCGAATTCTAAAGGAAGAGTAAAAATAAATGTAGCTCCATTTCCGTTTTCATTATTAAAGCCGGTGATCTTGCCGCCATGAGATTCTATTATGTTCTTAGAGATGAATAAACCCAAGCCAGTTCCTTGCTCTGATCTTGATACGAACTTATCAAATAGCCTACTTGATATGTCTTTATCTATCCCTTTTCCAGTATCGGTAATTATTATTTTTAAAATAGCACTTTCTACGCTTGCTATGATCGCTATAGTTCCTTCATCCGTAAATTTAATTGCATTATTAATTATATTTGATATGACCTGGGTAATTCTATATTTATCAGCAAGTACCTTTACATGAAGTGGTTCATAAGTAATCTTCACTTTTCTATTTTTTGCCATATCATTCTCAATCTGCCTGGAATATTCCGTTACTAATTGTGATAAAATTTCATCGATATCAAAAGGAGTTTTGTTCAGTTTTAATGATTTTCCTTCAATATTAGTGACATCTAATATATCTGCAGCTAGTCTGTCTAATCTTTTTGCATTCCGAATTATAGAAGATACCTGTTCTTTGCTTATAGTGGCAGATTCATTGTCGCTAATGTCATTTTCAATTAATTCCGCCTCACCCAATATTGGCATTATAGGGGTCCTCAATTCATGGGCTGCGACATTAATAAACTCCTTTTGCATATTATCGTGAATCTCGAGTTGTTTGTTTGCTGATGCAAGTAGACTGTTAGATTCAGTTAGCGATTCATTTGTTTTCTTTAATTGCACCGTCCTCGATTCTACTGCTCCCTCTAATCTCTTATTCCAAGATAGTATCAAAAAAGCAATTCCAAATGTTATAGATCCTACAACTATAATCACAATAGTACTGAAATTCTTTTGCTGATTTATCAGGTAACCAACATTAGAAGCCAAACTATGTGGTGTGCTAATATATAATGACCAAAGAAACTCTCCATCCAGTGTAATTGGCTGATAAGCGATTGTAGTCATATTATCACTAAAAGATATATCTCTTAAGCCTGAACCTCCTGTTAATGAGCTAGACAGTATGTTATTGTAGAGGCTCTTAATTTCCGGTGGAATAAGATCTTGAAACTCGGATGACAAATAATTTTTCCCAACAACATCCCTGTTTTTTGAATACAGAATTACCCCGTTCTTATCTATTAAACCTACATTACTTGCAAATTCTGGTGAAAGTTCCTTTTGTAAAAATTCTCCCAGCTTTGCTAAATCAATTGTTGTAAAAACTAGCCCCTTATAACTTGTGTTATTTGATTGAGTAGAGTTCACTGTAGTGGTAAGGTTCATGTTACTTTTGATTACTGGATAAGATATGAATAACACAGGAAATTGATTATTAACATTAATAATACTGCTGAAATAAGTGGTATTGCTTGCCTTTGGAGATAAAAAAAGGTCTGACAAATTTGCTTTGATACCCTTATAATTACTTGCAATAGTGTTATTACTCGTTTTAGAAACATCCTCACCGTTCACACCAATCATATGATATCCGTTGGTCAAATCTCTAGTTGAGGTCTGGGCAGAATCAAGTAATCTTTGAATATTCTTATCTTTAATATCTAATAGAGATATCGAATTACTCAAGCCCTGCAAATTATTGGAAATAGACTCCATACTCCTAACCAAAATACGTGAAAGTTGGTATACCTCAATTTTGGCATTGGACCTAACGTCTTGAGACGAAATATTTGCAATTTCATTTGCCGTGAATGAAGAATATTGATATGAAATTATTGATAGTCCGATCCCAATTATAGCAATTATCAGAAGAATAATGACGTTGTTTCTGGAAAAAGTCGTGCCAAGCAATAAAGTACAATAATTATTAAAAAGTTCTAATAGATAAATTAACTGTGTATAAAATCATCATCTTCAAGAACTTTATTAGTTAAGAAAAAGAAATCTATCTAGTATAACTATTTTCTAAACAATTTTAATATATGTTTTTGTTTGTTTGTGCGGGCTCAGAAAACAAAGCAGAGCCGACACAGCTACAGAACTTCACTCGTCTAGACATTATGTTATGAATGATAGATTATCAATATTATTTACTGGTCTGTTACCTTAAAGGTTTTCATCTCTGCACGACACTTCTGACAAACCCATTTTTCTCGATTTTTGATGGAGATAAGAGTTAGTTCAGCGCCATCAAACTGTTCATTGCAGTAGCCACAACGCTCAACTCCAATACAACGAGCAGTTACTCCATGAAAATAGCTTGGTATTCTCTGGTAAAGATTTGGGTGAGTGTCTCTGGTATTGTCCATTATACTCGAATTCCAAACAATTTCAAAAGCTGGTGAACTTTCTCTCCTTTACAAGTGGAGCAACCACAATAAGTAGAACTTCCTCCCTCTGGGATAGCATTACCATTACCAGTTTTCATTCTTTTATTGACTTCCTGGACGACTCCCATGGCCTTGGTAAAGAGTGACTGTAATTCCTGTTTGTTCTGCTGGTTTATTCTGTTAGATTGCTCGACATATGTCATGCTCTTTAACAAAGCCTGTTTAACAATGGCGTATTCTTCAGCGGTGGTTTGTGCCATTATGAATAAGCTCCTTTTGGTGGATCTGGAGGCATGTTACTAACGTCTGATCCAGTGCCACGAATTAATCCTTCTGATATGCCTCTTCTGTGTGCATCTGCCTTTTGCTGTTGGCTGAGATAATTTCCCGAAAAGACATACTCGAATGGTTTCATAAAACGCTCAAATGTTTTAGGCAGGTTCACATCAGGTTCAACATTGACAGCTCGTCCTGTTCCTTCATCTTTAACTACGAATTGAATCTTGTCTGAAGCTCTCTGGTCTAGTAAAGATTTAGCTGCCTTCTCTGAGAACTTTAGCTCATACACTTTTTCTACCGTCGAGACTCCCTGGCATTGCTTTACCATTGCCTTTGCATGTGGGTCATACTCGGTTGTAAATTTATAGATGTTTTTGAACCATCGTTCCGGGAAGGTAATTGGAAACTGTAATTCATCGCCATTTGAATCATGGCCCACCACAGAACCTTTTGATAATAAAATTTCTTCAGAAGGTTTGTCGTGATTCAGGTCCTCTTGCGTTTTAACCCTGTATATGGCAGTAATAAGATACTTGGGTTCAGTTCCCTTTATGGGTAGATTGTTCTCGTCTCTGGCTAAATAATACTCATTCGTCCTGGGATCCACGCATTTTTCCAACCACTCGCGATAACTGCGCTCTGTTACATCGCCCCTTGGTGCAATAGGCCAGTCCCCTGCATCTGCATTCTTCTTTAAATCTGCCTTTGTTACGTGGTTTGCTAACACGCCTTTCAAATTTTCTTTTTCTTTCTTGAAGTTTGGGTAAAAGTCCTTATACATTTCTATAGCTTATATGATTCATACACAGAAAAAAGCTTTATGATTTACCTATAATAGGAACTGATTCTGGTATGGGAGAATTACAAATTTATCAAGACATTCTGAACAGTATTTTTCCATTAACTGTGCTCCGTCTGCCTTGCGAAGATACATGTTAGTGCATTTCAACTATCTCAGCCATTTTGGAACTGCTATTTTCGGGCGAATACTTAATTAATTCTTAAGTTCTTGATCACTTCATCATGTCCAAACCATTTCGAGGCATGTCACAACCACAGATGACGCACTTACGCCCTGACATCGTTTTGATTGAACATAGCGATCCTGGAGCAGAGGATGTGCATCTTTCGACTAATACGTATGCGTTGCTGAATGCCGGTCGGATGTTACTGGTTGACACGAATGTTTCACTTCTACTCCCATTTGTGCGGCAGCTATCTGATGATGGATTCTCACCAGCTGCCTTGGTGATTACACATCGGCATGTGGTAGCATTAGGGGATGCTTTAAGTGACCTAAAGACCGAATTTAAAATTCCTTTATTGCTTCATCCGATTGATGCCAAGCACAAGCAGGCAGTGGCCGCAGGTATACCATTCGAGAACCCTATAGGTCATGAAGTCCTTAGCGAATTCGGTTTTGAGGCACTACTGTTTCCTGGTCAAACAGCTGGCTCTATTATGTTGTATTCAATTAAGAACGGTGGTATTCTTCTTACTGGCGATTCAGCTTCTGGCACTTCAGCTGACCAGGCAAAAGCTGGTTTGGAACATCTGATCAGGCCGCCGATAGATACTAGTGTAGACGATGCTGAGTTACGAAGACGGTGGCTAGCTTTTGATCGACCGGTCGCAACAGTGCTGCCGTTTCATGGGACTGGATACATTGATCGATCGGCAGCGGATCTTGCTTCGATTATGCAATCATTAGTGCGCTCAGAACCCACAAACTGGGATAGCTTCCAAGATTAACGTTGTTACCATGCATAGACAATGAATTGACCGGTTGCAGTGTTACTATTTTTACAGGTATTCTTTTGTTCTTGTATTTAGTCTTAGTAGTCATCTAGTCATTAACAACATTATCGTTACTGTTTGCATGTGGATAAGTTTCAAGGTGCATTTGTAATATCTCCTGCCTCTGAAACCACATTCCACAACTGCATTTTATCCAGGTATAAACCTCGTCATAAGGATTAAATTTACAGCCTGCGATTCCGTGCGAACATTGTGGATTAGGGCACCAGTCTTTTCCGGCGGCTTTAGGACACCATGAATGAAGGCAGTAAAGGCACTTGCTATGTGTAATTGCGACGCCATCGTTTAGCCGACATGTGCAGCCTTCAATTATATCCATCCTTTTATAAGTAGTCTCTCCTTCTGTCCCTTCTCCCACTCCCCCTGTCTGTTTGTGCCCTGTTGCTGAAGACGGAAGAATATCGTAATAATCTGATAAAGTAACGTTCAGCTTATGGAGAGCTGCAAGCGATACCTGTTGAATAGAAGCATTGTTAGAATTTGAATCTATTATTTCATAATGTCTTCTCTGCAGATCTCCTATCTCCTCTATTCTTTCCTTAAAACAATGGATGTATTCAAATTGGCCTTCCCTTAACTGTGAATACCATTTACCAGAATCTTTCTTGATTTGCTGTTTAACATTACACAGGAATCGTCTTGACACTGCTTTGCTGGTCTGTCTTTCTATTTCTTTAAGAAGTTCAACTTCTGGAATCTTCTTTATCGATAATGTTGCAACTATACTTTTTATGGTAGCTCTTTCATTTTTTGTGAACTTGGACACGTTCCTATATTCCCATTTTAGGAAAATAAACTTACCTTATTTTAATTGCTCCTTTAGCATTGAGAATAGTTACATTGAAAAGAATAGTTAATTTTACAAAAAATTATTTAGTATTAGATGACGATGATGATTGTATTTCGTTATTGATTTCCTCAAATTTTTCTTTTAGTTCATTAATAAGTCTCTGAATTTGTTGATTTTGTTCCTGTATGAATGTAGTTAGTTTACTAAGAATACCGCCGAGGTCCATACCCTCTCTACCTGTCCCTGATTGACCTAACATTCCTCCAAATAATTCGTTATGCATATCATGTAAATCTTGATCGTTATGATCTCGTCCTAAAATTCTGGATAGCGTTCTGATAGTGTTGTCTTGATCACCCATAACAGTTAACATTTTGCCTATACTTACACTAATGGGGTTACCACCTAATTGTTTTATCAAGAAATTGTTTATTAAATCGCGCGGCATTAGTAATAACTTCTTTAGGGATATTATCGGACTTGATTGATGGTGAGTTTTGATCTGGATTTGACATTTGATATATATGTGTGATAAAAACTATATATGTATAAGATAAACTTGCTCACCTTGAGATATTGACACTGTAAAAATAAAGTTATTTATTTTATTTAATGTTTAATACCACCACCCATCTTTGAGAGTTTATGAAACAAGGGGGGCTTTGTCCCAAGTGCAAAAAGGGTCATATGCATTTCCAAGGGAAGCGCGATGTTTACCGCTCAGAATCAAAGAAGCCGTTTAGACCACTCGACGAAAAGACAGGATTAGTATGTGATAACTGCGGTAATAAACAAAAAGACGAACATCGGAGTGTATCTGATGATGTGCCTGTAAGTGCCGGCATGGTGACGGCAAAAGTAACAAAGGGCAAAACTAAGACTAAGAAAAATGTGTTAGCGCCGAAAAGCTCTAACGTAAACAAGATTAAGAAAGAAACTACTATGCCTAAATCATGTTTTTGTGGATGTGAACAGTTTAGTTTTAAAATGAATAAAGAAATAGTAGATAATGATCCACAGCACTTATACTATAACATATGTAGTAACTGTAATCATTCATTAGGTTCTCATATTGCTGTAGTCAGGAGCAAACAAGCAGACTGAGTT